>NZ_JBHYMC010000050.1:0-15804 GCF_042742535.1 Streptomyces sp. NPDC058880 | reverse complement strand
GGTGTTTTTTTCAACAAATACCTTTCCAACCTTTTGGTGTGGGTCGCCTACCCCCCCCCCCGCGGCCCCACCCCCGGGGGGGGGGGGGTGTTTTGGCCCCCCCCACCACGCTGGATAAGCACCATGGCTGACCGGACGTCAGGCCTCGGGGGCTGCCGGTCGGGGTACCGTCAGGCTCCGGCCGCGGTGTTCGCCCCGGGGACCGGGTCGTCGACCTCTTCCGCGCCGAGCACCGCGCCGGTGCTCTTCTTCGACCCCCGCAGCCGCTTCTCCAGCCAGGAGGCCAGAGTGGTCAGGGTGAAGTTCACCACGATGTAGATCAGGGCGATCACGAGCATCGTCGGGATCGTGTTGCTGTAGTTCGCCGCGATCTGCCGGTTCATGGAGAGCAGTTCCGCGAAGCCGAGCAGGGCGCCGCCGAGCGCGGTGTCCTTCAGGATCACGACCAGCTGGCTGACCAGCGCCGGCAGCATGGCCGTGACGGCCTGCGGCAGCAGCACGTGGGTCATGGTCTGGCCCTTGCGCAGGCCGATGGCCTTCGCCGCCTCCGACTGCCCCTTGGGGAGGGAGAGCACGCCCGCCCGGACGATCTCTGCGATGACGGCCGAGTTGTAGAGGACGAGGCCCGTGACCACGGCCCAGAACGGCCGGGTGTCGGAGGGGACGTCCATGAGCTGGGGGGCGTACAGCGCGCTGCTGAACAGCATCAGCATCAGCACCGGGATGGCGCGGAAGAACTCCACCCACGCGCCGACCGCTGCCCGGACTCCGGCGTGGTCGGACAGCCGGCCGATGCCCAGGGCCGCACCGAGCGGGAGGGCGATCACCATGGCCAGCGCACCGGCCTTGAGGGTCTCCACCAGACCGGGAATCAGGTACGTGGTCCAGACCCGGCTGTCGGTGACGAAGGGGGTCCACTTGTCGGCGTCGAGCTGGCCCTTCTCGCCCATGAGGGACAGCGCCCACCACAGGGCGAGACCGAACAGGACGACGAAGATCCCGCTGTAGATCCAGTTGCGCACCTTGGCCCGGGGGCCGGGGGTGTCGTACAGCACGGAGCTCATCGCTTCACCGCCACTCGCTTGGCCACCCAGCCCAGCAGCAGACCGGTGGGGAGGGTCAGAAGAACGAAACCGAGGGCGAACACCGCAAAGACGGCGAAGACCGCCTGGGCCTCGTTCTCCAGCATCTCCTTCATCAGCAGCGCCGCCTCGGCCACGCCGATGGTCGCCGCCACCGTGGTGTTCTTGGTGAGCGCGATCAGTACGTTGGCGAGCGGTGCGACGACCGCCCGGAAGGCCTGGGGGAGCACGATCAGCGTGAGCACCTGGAAGAAGCTCAGCCCCAGTGCGCGGGCCGCCTCGGCCTGGCCGACGGGCACGGTGTTGATGCCGGCGCGCAGGGCCTCGCAGACGAAGGTGCCGGTGTAGGCGACCAATCCGAGGACCGCGAGCCGGAAGCCGGTCTCCTTGAAGGTGGTGCCGCCCAGATCGATCCCGAGGGTCTGGCTGAGACCCAGCGAGCAGCCGATGACCAGCAAGGTCAGCGGAGTGTTGCGCACCAGGTTGACGTACGCGGTACCGAAGCCCCGCAGCAGCGGGACCGGGCTGACCCGCATTCCCGCCAGGACGGTGCCCCAGATCAGGGACCCGACCGCCGAGTAGAGGGTGAGCTGAACCGTCACCCAGAAGGCTCCGAGCACGTCGTACTGCCCGGAATCAAGAAAATCGAACACGATGCCCTGCGCTCTCCCCAGGATGGCCGGTGAGGTGCGCCGCCGCCCGAGGCAGGCGGGCGGCGACGTCCCTCACCGATGAATCAGCTGCCTTCGGTGATCTGCGGAGCAGGCTCGTTCTTGTAGTTGGCCGGGCCGAGGTTCGCGTCCACCGCCTTCTGCCAGCTGCCGTCCTCGACCATCTTCTTGAGCGCGGCGTTGATCTTGGTCTGGAGCTCCTTGTCGCCCTTCTTCAGGCCGATGCCGTAGTTCTCGTTGCTCATGCTCAGACCGACGAGCTTGAACTTGCCCTTGTTCTGCTCCTGCGCGGCATAGCCGGCCAGGATCGAGTTGTCCGTGGTGAGGGCGTCGACCTTGCCGTTCTCCAGGCCGGTGAGGCACTCGGAGTAGCCGCCCTGCTCCAGCAGGTCGGCCTCGGGGGCCAGGGTCTTCTTGACGTTCTGTGCCGAGGTGGAGCCGGTGACCGAGCAGAGCTTCTTCTTGTTCAGGTCCTCGACCTTGGTGATGCTCGTGTCGTCCGCGCGGACCAGCAGGTCCTGGTGCGCGAGGAAGTACGGGCCGGCGAAGTCGACCCGCTCCTTGCGCTTGTCGTTGATCGAGTAGGTCGCGACGATGAACTTGACGTCGCCGTTGGAGAGCAGGTTCTCGCGCTCGGCGCTGACGGCCTGCTTGAACTCGATCTGGTCGGGCTGGTAGCCGAGCTCCTTGGCGACGTAGGTCGCCACGTCGACGTCGAAGCCCGTGAACTTGCCGTCCGGGGTCTTCAGGCCGAGACCGGGCTGGTCGTACTTGATACCGACGACGATCTTGTCCTTGGTGCCACCGGACGCACCGCCGTCAGAGGCGGCGTCCTGCTTGCTGCCGCCACACGCGGTCGCGGTCAGGGACAGGGCGACGGCGACTGCCGCGGCCGCGGCGGCCTTGGAGATCTTCATGGTGAACTTCCCTCGGATGAGACGTTGTTGAACGACGAGCGACGCTTGCGGCGCACGCACGGCCGACAGGAACCCGTCCGGCGGTGATCCGCACACGGATCACTACCAGACGTAAACCTCAGTGGTGCAGGATCTTCGACAGGAAGTCCTTCGCCCGATCACTGCGCGGGTTGCTGAAGAACTGCTCGGGGGTGGCCTCTTCGACGATCTTTCCGTCGGCCATGAAGACGACCCGGTTCGCCGCGGAGCGGGCGAAGCCCATCTCGTGCGTCACGACCACCATGGTCATCCCCTCGCGGGCGAGCTGCTGCATGACCTCCAGCACCTCGTTGATCATCTCCGGGTCGAGGGCCGAGGTGGGCTCGTCGAAGAGCATCACCTTCGGCTCCATCGCCAGCGCGCGGGCGATGGCCACGCGCTGCTGCTGGCCGCCGGAGAGCTGGGCCGGGTACTTGTCGGCCTGGGTGCCGACGCCGACCCGCTCCAGCAGGGACACCGCCTTCGCGCGGGCCGTGGCCTGATCGGTCTTGCGGACCTTCAGCTGGCCCAGCATGACGTTCTCCAGCACCGTCTTGTGCGCGAAGAGATTGAAGGACTGGAACACCATGCCGACGTCGGCGCGCAGACGGGCGAGCTCCTTGCCCTCGGAGGGCAGCTCCTTGCCGTCGAGCGTGATGGTGCCCGAGTCGATGGTCTCCAGGCGGTTGATGGTCCGGCACAGCGTGGACTTGCCCGATCCCGAAGGACCGATCACCACGACCACCTCGCCGCGGGCAATGCTCAGATCGATGTCCTGAAGCACGTGCAGCGCGCCGAAGTGCTTGTTGACGTTGCTCAGCACGACCAGGTCGTCCGCGGTACCGGCCGCGTCCTGAACGTCCTTGGTCACTGATACTCCGCTCATCGGCTTCTAGCTCCGTCCTCCTCGGTTGGGAGGACAGTAGTGACGACCCGCGCACAACGTCATCACATCTGAGGGAGAATTGAGCATAACGATCCGGCCTCCAACGGATACGCTCCGTGCGCGGCCCCGGCGTGGTCGATCATGCGCGCGTACCGGGTGCATAACGGAAGGCCCGCCGCGGCGGAACCCCCTTGACGTGGGACTCCGCATCGGCGTGGATGCAGGGTGGCCTTTTCTGCGGCCGTGCGTCCGGCACCGACCTGCCGCGCGGGCCGGGAAACCGCAAGGACCGTGACCTCCGACCGAGACCACGGCCGAGATTCGGGTACCGGTCGACCGAGAAAGAATGAGGAAAGGGGGACGACATGAGACTGCTGCTCGTCGAGGACGACGACCACGTCGCCGCCGCCCTGTCCGCGGTCCTCGCCCGGCACGGCTTCCAGGTCACCCACGCCCGCAACGGCGAGGAGGCGCTCCAGGCGCTGCTGCCCGCCGGCGCCCCGCCCTTCGGCGTGGTCCTGCTCGATCTCGGCCTGCCCGACCAAGACGGCTACGAGGTGTGCGGCAAGATCCGCAAGCGCACCGCCACGCCCGTCATCATGGTCACCGCGCGGGCCGACGTACGCTCCCGGATCCACGGCCTGAACATGGGAGCCGACGACTACGTCGTCAAGCCCTACGACACCGGCGAGCTCCTCGCCCGCATCCACGCCGTCGCCCGGCGCACCGGGGCCTCCGAGGAGGCGCTCGCCACCGGAACCGGTGCTCCCCCCACCGTCCGCCTCGGCCCCGTCAGCATCGAGCTGCCCACCCGCCGGGTCAGCGTGGACGGCATCGACGTACCCCTCACGCGCAAGGAGTTCGACCTGCTGGCCCTGCTCGCCCAGCGGCCCGGTGTCGTCTTCCGGCGCGAGCAGATCATCAGCGAGGTGTGGCGCACCAGCTGGGAGGGGACCGGGCGCACCCTGGAGGTCCACGTCGCCTCGCTGCGCTCCAAGCTGCGCATGCCCGCCCTGATCGAGACCGTCCGAGGGGTGGGCTACCGGCTCGTCGCCCCCACCGCCCCCTAGGGACCCTGCCGTGCGCGCACGTCTGCTGCCCCTGCTCGTCATCCTGATGGCGGGCACGCTCCTCGCGCTCGGCTTCCCGCTCGCGGTGTCCCTCGCCGCCGGGCAGCAGCAGCGGGTCGTGGTCGACCGCATCGACGACAGTGCCCGCTTCGCCGCCCTCGCCCAGTTCGTCATCGACGCCGAGGGGGCCGGTTCCACCGGCGCCGGCGAGCGCCGGGACCTCCTCCAGCTCGAACTCGCCCGCTACCAGGAGCTGTACGGCATCCGCGTCGGGGTCTTCCTCCGCGACGACCACGCCCTGGCGCGTTCCCCCGGCTGGTGGCAGCTCCCCGAATCCGGCGAGGGCCGCCGTGCCTTCAAAGAGGCGCTCGCCGGGCGCCGCAGCCACGACCCGCCGCAGGTGTGGCCCTGGCAGACCAACGGAAAGCTGCTCGTCGTCTCCCCGGTCGTCCTCGACGGCGACGTGGTTGCGGTCGTCGCCACCGAATCGCCGACCGACCTCATGCGCGGCCGAATCCTGACGGGCTGGCTGCTCATCGCCGGCGGCCTCGCGGCCGCGATGCTGGTCGCCTTCGGCGCCGCCCTGCGGCTCACCAGCTGGGTGCTCAAGCCCGTACGGACCCTGGACGCCGCCGCCCACGGCATCGCCACCGGGCGGATGAACTCCAGGGTCGCGGCCGCCAGCGGACCGCCGGAACTACAGCGCCTGGCCCACTCGTTCAACGAGATGGCCGACAACGTCGAAGAGGCGCTGGAGCAACAGCGGGCCTTCGTCGCCGACGCCTCGCACCAGTTGCGCAACCCGCTCGCGGCGCTGCTCCTGCGCATCGAACTGCTGGCCCTCGAACTGCCCGAGGGCAACGAGGAGATCGCCTCCGTACGGACCGAGGGCAAGCGCCTGACCCAGGTCCTGGACGACCTCCTCGACCTCGCGCTGGCCGAGCACGCCTCCGCCGAGATCAGCCTCACCGACGTCGGCGCGCTGGCGGCGGAGCGGGTCGCCGCCTGGCGGCCGTACGCCGAGGAGAAGGGCGTCCGGCTCGCCGAGGGGGGCCGGACCGCCGTCACCGGCTGGGCGGACCCCATCGCGCTGTCCAGCGCGCTCGACGCCGTCATCGACAACGCCCTCAAGTTCACGCCCGCCGGCGAGGAGGTCGAGGTGTCGGTCTCGGCCGAGGGCCGCTCAGTGCGCGTCGTCGTCGCCGACCGCGGGCCCGGCCTCACCGAGGACGAGCTGCAGCGCGTCGGCGACCGCTTCTGGCGCAGCGGCCGCCACCAGAACATCAAGGGCTCCGGACTCGGCCTGTCGATCTCCCGGGCCCTGCTGGCCGCGGGCGGCGGGACCCTCGCCTACGAGACGAACCCGCCGCACGGACTGCGCGTGACCGTGACCGTCCCGCGCACCGGCCCCGAGGCCTCCTGACCCCCGGCCCGATCCCGGCCGGGTCACGGCTCCCAGGGCAGGACCGCGGGGGCTGGTGCAGACGTCGCGTACAGCTCGTCGACGGCCCGTACCTCGAAGACGGCGGCCCGTTCCCGGCCCGCGCGGGGGACTCCCGGGAGGTAGAGAGCGGTGCCGCAGGTCCCGCCGAGGAAGCGGCGGCTGCCGTTCGGGAGCACCCGGTGCACCTCGTGGTGGCGCGGGGGCCCGTCGGTGCCGGCCGCCGCCCGCCAGGACAGGCGGAGCCAGGCCCTGCCGTCCCGGTGGGCGGCGGCGTCCACGGCGGCCGCGGTGGGCGGGGCCGGGCACCGGGTGCGGGCACCGTCGTGCACCGACAGCGCCCCGAGCCGCCACAGCGTCGGCCTGCCCGCGGGCGCGGTGATCCGTACGGCCAGGGCGTGCGCGGTCCTGCCCGCCAGCGGTGCGAGCGCGGCCCGGGCCGTCTGCCAGCCCGCCCCGGTCGCCGCGCTCCCGGCCCGTAGCCAGGTGTACGGGACCGGCTCGCCCGGGGCGGACGGCTCGCGGGTGGCCACGCCGACCTCGACGGTGACCGGACCCGACCCGGTCGCGTGCACCAGCTCCACGACGCTCGCCCGGCTCAGCGGCAGCCGGGTGGCGTGCAGCCCGACGGCGACCGGGGCCGTCAGGTCGCCCGAGACCAGCAGGCTGGAGCCGCCGCGCCAGGCGTCCGCAAAGTCCAGGGTGACGGACGGAGGCGTTCCGGCGGTCTCCACGACCCAGCGCCGGCCCGGCAGCCGGTCCTGGAGCCCGAGATGGTTCCAGGGCGTGTCGGAGGCGACCCGGCCGTTCTCGTACCAGCGCAGGCCGTGTCCGGTGTTGAAGGAGCAGGCGAAGGGGAGCCCGGTGACCGTGGACCGGTCGGCGACGGCCGTCGCGGGAGCCCGCCAGGAAGTCTCGGGCGCGGGCCGGGACGGGTCCAGGGACTCACCCGTCCAGAACCGGTCGTCCGCCTGGTGGAAGGCGCCGGGGGAGCGGTCGGCGAGGTGGCCCAGCGTCCATTCGGGCCGGTAGAAGGCATAGCTGACGACGTGGTCGCCGGTCCGCGGGATGATCGCGTCCCAGCGGACGTCGGTGTTCCAGCCCCGGGACTCCGTGTCCACGGCCGCCCACAGCTCGTGGCGGGAGCGGCCCAGCCGGTCGGCGAGCGCGCCCGACGCGGCCAGCGTCTGCGGGGTCCAGCGGAAGTCCACGAACACGGTGTCCGCGACCCTTCCGGCGCGGTCCTCGAAGAAGTCCTGGTTGAGGGCGTTCAAGGCGCCCTGCCAGCCCACCCGGCCGGTGCTGTTCATGGCGTCGTACCAGGTGATCCGCAGACCGTGCGGCTCGCCCGCCGACCGCAGGGCCCGCAGGAACTCCCGCATCCGGGTGGCGAGGGCGCTGTCGCCGCCGTCGGTCTCGGCGTTGACGAACCAGCCGTCGAAGCCGTACGTCCGCGCGACCCGGACGAGCTGCTCCGCGATCGGGAAGCACCCGAAGCGGTCGCGCTGCACCAGGTCGCGGGTCCATTGCAGGTCGCCGCCGTACGCCACGGGCGGCAGGAACACGTTGCCCAGCACGCGGACCCCGTTGCGGTGGGCGGCGTCGACGACCGGCGCGTTCGGGGCCAGGATGATCCCCTCGCCCGCGGAGCCGCCCCAGAAGACCAGCTCGTCGATGTACGCCCAGTGCGTGAGCGCGTAGTAGTCGGCGGTGGCGGAGCCCTGCGCGGGGTTCCCGGCGGTCGGCGCGAAGGAGACGAGGGAGGCGATCCCGGCCTGGCCGGCCCGGGCCGTCCCGTTCGCCGGGACGGGGGTGAACCGCTCGGCGAGCGGCACGGTCGCGGTGTTGTGGGCCAGGTCGGGGTCGCTCCCGGGGGTCCACCGGCTGAGCGAGCGCCACACGATACCGGGGCCCGGGGTGCCTGCCGGGAGGGAGTCGGGGAACCAGTAGGAGGCGTACGGGGCCAGGTCGCCGGGGGCCGGCCGGTGCTCGGGCCCGGCCGTGGCCGCCGCGGCCCGGGTGCGGCCGGCCACGCCCAGCAGGGCGGCGGCGCACGCCCCGGCGGCCAGCGCTCTGCGCCGGGTCGGGCGTAACGGGACGGGCCGCGTACGGGGGTCGACGCCGTGGTCGGTCTCGGACATGCGGGGCTCCTCACAAGGCGCGGGGTCGGGGTCGGGGTCGGTTCCGATGGGCCGGGCCGCTTCCTGTCGGTCTGGGCCGGCGCCGGGGCGTGGTGTGCGGGGCGCGGGGCGGCGCCGGGGCGTGGTGCGCGGGGCGGGGCCGGGCGCCTTCGGGCCGCGTCGGGTCACAGCACGTCGCGTACGTGCAGCACTTCGGTGATCCCGCGCGCCGCCAGGTGGCCAGGGTCCCCGGCGCGCTCCGCCAGCACCACCGCGGGGCGCACCCCCCGGGCCGTCAGCACCGTCCAGGCGTCGAAGAAGACACCGCCGGGGGCGCACACGGAACGGCCGGGGGCCCGCTCCGCCCCACCCACGTCCACGGCCAGCGCGGTGGAGCGCGGTGCGGGACGGTGTACGAGGCCCTGCCACTCCCGGGCGAGCCGGGCGAGCGCGGCGCCGGCCGGCTTGGTGCTGCCATCGTTGGCGAGCAGGCCGAGGCCGTACTCCAGCTCCGGGAAGTCGGCGAGCTCCCGGGACACGTCGTGCGAGCACCACCACGTCACACCCCACAGGTCCGGGCAGTCCAGCGCGTTCACGACGGTGGCCTCGGTGAACCGGGCCGCCTGCTCCGGCCCGATCAGCGGCGCCGGTGCGCCGGCCTCCTGCAGCCACACCGGCCGGTGCGGATCGGGCGCCCAGGCCTTGGAGAGCTCGATCAGGTACGCGGCGTGGTGCTCGGTCGCCGTACCGCGCGCGCCGTGCCGCTGCGCGGTGCCGTCGAACACCCAGGAGTGGACGGCGGTCGCCCCGCCCAGGCCGGCGGCCTGGGCGGGCGTGAAGGGATGGTCGCCCCGGTACCAGACGGCGTCGTACTCGGCGTGCACGTGGAGCCGGCCGGGCGCCCCGAGCTCGCAGGCCGCGAGCATACGCTCCAGCCAGTCGGCGGCCTGCGCCGGGGTGATGCGGTCCGGGTCGGGGTGCGGGGCACCGGAGAACTGATTGATCTCGTTGCCGACGGTCATGCCGAGGAAGTTCGGCCGGTCGGCGAGTGCCGCGGCAAGCGTGCGCAGGTACTCCTCCTGCCCGGCGATCACGTCCGGGTCGGTGAAGAGGCTGCGTCGGTGCCAGGTCCGGGTCCAGGCGGGCAGGAAGTCGAAGCTGGACACGTGCCCCTGCAGCCCGTCCACACTCACGTCGAGCCCGCGTCCGGCGGCGGCGTCCGCGAGGGCGACGAGCTGCTCGACGGCGCGCGGCCGGATCAGCGCCCGGTTGGGCTGGAAGACCGGCCACAGGGGGAACACCCGGACGTGGTCCAGCCCGAGCGCGGCGATCGCGTCGAGATCGGCCCGGACCGCGTCGAGGTCGAAGTCGAGCCAGTGGTGGAACCAGCCCTCGGCGGGCGTGTAGTTGGCACCGAAGCGGGGCGCGTGTTCCTGCACAGGGCGTCCTGATTTCTGGAGTGTGCACGAATTCACCGGACGGGCGACAAACTGCCGGTGCGGGTGCGGAAAGTCAACAGGGCCTCCGTAGCGTCCACTTATGCGCTTCAGTCCCTTCAGTACAAGGCCACTGTTCTGAACTGCCCTGTCGGCTAATGCGGTTTAGCGCTGCGGCCTGCATGGGAACTGTGCGGAAACGGACAGCCGATTTCCGGTCATCGCGGCCGGCTGTTCCCGGGCGTCCCCGCACGGCGCGGCGATCGGCGGTTGCGGTGATCGGGGGGTGTCCGACGCTGCCGGATCGCGTACGGTCCGGCCATCGCCGTCCGTAGTCCGCACCGCCCGAAGGATGAATGAGGCAGGCCATGGCCCGCAGACCCACGATCAAGGACATCGCCCGACGGGCCGGAGTCTCGCAGAGCGCCGTCTCCTTCGCGCTCAACGACCGGCCCGGCGTGTCGAAGGACACCCGGGCCCGGATCCGTCGCGTCGCCGACGAACTCGGCTGGCAGGCCAACAGCGCGGCCCGGGCACTGTCCGGCGAACGCTCCGGAGCCGTCGGGCTCGTGCTGGCCCGCCCCGCGCACACACTCGGCGTCGAGTCCTTCTTCCTGCAGCTCGTCTCCGGCATCCAGGAGGTCCTGGCCGGGGCCCGAACCGCCCTGCTGTTCCAGGTCGTCCAAGACGTCGACGCCGAATGCGCGGTATACCGCCGCTGGTGGGCGGAAGGGCGGGTGGACGGCGTACTCGTCGTCGACCCCCGGACGGGGGACCCGCGACCGGAGCTCCTGGCCGAACTGGGCCTGCCCGCGGTCACCATCGGCGAGCCCGACCCCCGGACCACACCCACCCCGGCCCTCCCGGTCCCCGAGGTCTCCGGGCCCGCCCCGGTCCCCGGCTCCCCGGTGCTCCCCGCCACGGCGCCCGTCTCGTCCGTCTCGTCCGTCCGGGCCGACGACGCAGGAGCCATGGCACAGGTACTGGACCACCTCCACGGGCTGGGCCACCGCAGAATCATCCACATCGCGGGGCTCCCCGGCCTCGCGCACACGGCCCGCCGGATGGAGTCCCTGCGGGCCGGGGCCGAGTCCCGGGGCCTCGGCCCGGACCAGGTGCGCTCCGTGGTCACCGACTACTCCGACGCGGAGGGCGCGGCCGCCACCCGGCGGGTCCTCGCCGAGCCGCAGGCGCCGACCGCGCTCGTCTACGACAACGACGTGATGGCCGTGGCCGGCTGCGCCGTCGCCGCCGAGCTGGGCATTCCCGTGCCCGGCCGATTGTCGATCGTCGCCTGGGACGACTCCGCGCTGTGCCGCCTCACCCACCCGAGCCTCACGGCCCTCGTCCGCGACACGGCGGGCTTCGGCCGGCTGGCCGCCGAGGAACTGCTGTCCCTGCTCGCCGGCGGGCCGCCGGGGGTCCGGGAGAGCGAGCGGCCGAGGCTGGAGCCTCGCGGCAGTACGGCGCCGCCCCCGGCGCATACTGGTCCCTGACCTCTTCCTGGAGCCGCCACCGTGATCACCCACACCGCCCCGTCGCCCACGCCGCGCGCCGCCGCAGCGGCCGCCGGACCGACGGTGGCGATCGACATCGGCGGCACGAAAATCGCCGGGGCGCTGGTGCATCCGGACGGAACGATGTCGGCCACCACCCGCCGCGCCACCCCGCGCGGAGGGGACGCCGAAGACGTCATGGCGGCGGTGGCCGAGGTCGTCGCCGACCTGTCCCGATCGCCGCTGTGGCCCTTCGCCGTCCGCTGCGGGATCGGCAGCGCAGGCCCGGTGGACACGTCCCGGGGCACGGTCAGCCCGGTCAACATCGGAGCGTGGCGGGATTTCCCCGTCCAGGAGCGGGTCGCGGCGGAGCTCGCGGCGCGCGGTGCCGACCTGCCGACCGTACTCGCCGGTGACGGCGTGGCGATGACGGCGGCCGAGCACTGGCTGGGCGCGGCCCGCGGCCACGCGAACGCCCTGTGCCTGGTGGTCTCCACGGGCGTCGGCGGCGGCCTGATCCTGAACGGTCGGCTCCACCCCGGTCCGACCGGCAACGCGGGCCACATCGGACACATCAGCGTGGCCTTCGACGGCGAGCCGTGCGCCTGCGGCGGCCGCGGCTGCGTCGAGTCGATCGCCTCCGGCACGGCGATCGCCCGCTGGGCCCTCGCTCAGGGCTGGACCCCGTCGGCGGGCTCCGTCCGGAGCGGCCGCGACGGCGCGGACGGCGCTCCCGGCCCCGGCACCACGCGCGACGCCACCGCGGCAGGCGTGGCGGCGTCCGCCGCGCAGGGCGACCCGGTCGCACGGGCCGCCTTCGACCGCGCCGGCCGCGCCCTGGCCGCCGGCATCGCGGCCGGCGCCACCCTCGTGGAGACGGACATCGCGGTCATCGGAGGCGGAGTGGCCGCCGCCGGGGACGTCCTCTTCGGTCCGATCCGCGCCCACCTCGCCCGGTACGCCACACTCTCCTTCGTCCAGAACCTCCAGGTGGTGCCGGCGGCCCTGGGCACCCACGCGGGACTGATCGGCGCGGCCGCTGCGGCGACGATGCTGCTGCCCCCGTCCTCGCCCGCGGCGTGAACGTCAGGGCTTGACGGACCGGTAGTAGCGCCGGGCTCCCTCGTGGAGCTCCAGGGGATCGGTGTAGATCGCCGTGCGCAGGTCCACCAGCTGCGCCGCGTGCACCTCGCGCCCGACCCGGTCGCGGCTCAGGATCACCGTGCGGGTGAGCCGCTCGGTCAGCGCGGCGTCGGTCTTGGCCGTGGTGACCAGCAGGTTCGGCACGGCCAGGGTGGTCACCGCGCTGGTGTTGCGCGCCCGCGTGTACGCGTCCTGCGGCATGACGGCCGTCCGGTAGTAGCGCGCCGGGCCACCGTTGCTCTGGAGCTGCTCCACCAGGTCGCCGAGCTGGACGAGCCGGATGTCGAAGCGTTCGGACAGTTCGCGCACCGCGTTGGTCGGCAGGCCGCCGGACCAGAAGAAGGCGTCGATACGGTCCGCCTCCAGCTCGGCGGGCATCGTGTCGAGTCCGATGGACACCGGTGTGACGTCCAGGACCGGGTCGATCCCCGCCGCGGTGAGCAGCCACTCCGCGATGAGCCGCACCCCGGAACCGGGCTGGCCGATCGCCACCCGCTTGCCCCGCAGGTCCCGCGCCGACTGCACCGGTGACCCGGCCGGCACCACCAGCTGCACGTAGTCGTCGTAGAGCCGCGCGCATCCGCGCAGCAGGTCCGCGTCCGGTTTGCCGTCGAGCCGGTACTTGGCGACGGCGTCCGCCGTCGCCACGGTGAAGTCCGCCTCCCCGGTGGCCAGCCGCTTCAGGTTCTCCTGCGAGCCCTCGCTGGTCACCAGCGTGACGTCCACCCCGGGCATGTCACGTCCGAGCGCCTGCTGCAACAGCGTTCCGTACCGGTGGTAGACACCGGTCCGCGCCCCCGTGCTGAAGGTCAGATCGCCCTCCGGCTCCGCTTGCCCGAAGGGCTTCAGCCACCACGTGAGCACACCGAGCACGGCGAGTACGGTCACCAGGACCCGCAGGGCGTGGCGCCTGCTGATCCGGGGCGGTACGAGAGGCATGGGCGCGATCCTGCCACCCGGCCGCCCTCCTGTCACGGCGCGGACCGCCCCCCGCCCCCGCCCAAGGCCGCCGTCGATGCCCTTGACCTGCGGCTCGTCCGGCGAGGCCGGCGTCCTCCCGGTGAGCCGGCGGACGGCGGCCGGAGGGCTTCCGTCCACCGCCTACCCTTGTCGCATGACCAGCAGCGACCGGAGCCAGGCAGTGGACGAGAAGCGAAGCTACGAGGTGCGCACCTACGGGTGCCAGATGAACGTGCACGACTCGGAGCGGCTCTCCGGTCTGCTGGAGGACGCCGGCTACGTCCGGGCGCCCGAGGGCTCCGACGGCGACGCCGACGTCGTGGTCTTCAACACCTGCGCGGTCCGCGAGAACGCCGACAACAAGCTGTACGGCAACCTCGGCCGGCTCGCCCCGATGAAGACCAAGCGCCCCGGCATGCAGATCGCCGTCGGCGGCTGCCTCGCCCAGAAGGACCGCGACACGATCGTCAGGAAGGCCCCCTGGGTCGACGTCGTCTTCGGTACGCACAACATCGGCAAGCTGCCCGTGCTGCTGGAGCGCGCCCGCATCCAGGAGGAAGCGCAGATCGAGATCGCCGAGTCTCTGGAGGCCTTCCCCTCCACGCTCCCGACCCGCCGCGAGTCCGCGTACGCCGCATGGGTCTCGATCTCCGTCGGCTGCAACAACACCTGCACCTTCTGCATCGTCCCGGCGCTGCGCGGCAAGGAGGAGGACCGCCGCCCCGGCGACATCCTCGCCGAGGTGGAGGCCCTGGTCGCCGAGGGCGTCTCGGAGATCACCCTGCTCGGCCAGAACGTGAACGCCTACGGCTCCGACCTGGGCGACCGTGAGGCGTTCAGCAAGCTGTTGCGCGCCTGCGGCCAGATCGAGGGCCTGGAGCGGGTCCGCTTCACCTCCCCGCACCCCCGCGACTTCACCGACGACGTGATCGCCGCGATGGCCGAGACCCCGAACGTGATGCCGCAGCTGCACATGCCGCTGCAGTCCGGCTCCGACCCGATCCTGAAGGCGATGCGCCGCTCGTACCGCCAGGAGCGCTTCCTCGGCATCATCGAGAAGGTGCGCGCCGCGATCCCGCACGCCGCGATCTCCACCGACATCATCGTGGGCTTCCCCGGTGAGACGGAGGAGGACTTCCAGCAGACGATGCACGTGGTGCGCGAGGCCCGCTTCGCGAACGCCTTCACCTTCCAGTACTCCAAGCGGCCCGGCACCCCCGCCGCCGACATGGACGGGCAGATCCCCAAGGAGGTCGTGCAGGACCGCTACATGCGCCTGGTCGCCCTCCAGGAGGAAATCTCCTGGGAGGAGAACAAGAAGCAGGTCGGCCGCACGCTGGAGGTCATGGTCGCGGAGGGCGAGGGCCGCAAGGACGGTGCGACGCACCGCCTGTCCGGCCGCGCCCCCGACAACCGCCTGGTCCACTTCACGAAGCCGGAGCAGGACGTCCGCCCCGGCGACGTGGTCACCGTCGACATCACCTACGCCGCCCCGCACCACCTGCTGGCCGAGGGCCCGACGCGGACCGTGCGCCGCACCCGCGCCGGCGACGCCTGGGAGAAGCGCAACGCCGCCCCGGCCCAGCCTGCGGGCGTCATGCTCGGCATCCCCACGCTCGGCGTCCCCGCGCCGCTCCCGGCCGCCGCCTCCGGCTGCTCGGTGCCCGCCTCCTCCTGAGGGACGGGCCCGCCTTCGGCCCGGGCTGCGGGGCGGTGCGGCTAGGCTGCGGATCATGCTCGTAGCCGCCGCCGTCTGCCCCGCCCCGCCGCTGCTCGTACCGGAGGTCGCCGCGGGCGCCGCCGCCGAACTCGGCGACGCCCGCACCGCCTGCTCCGACGCGCTCGCGGTGCTCGCCGCCTCCCGGCCCGACCTGCTGGTCGTGGTCGGGGCCGCCGCCGAGGGCGGTGGATACGACCAGGGCACCCCCGGCAGCTTCGCCGGCTTCGGCGTGGACCTGACCGTCACCCTGGGCCCGGACCTGGGCGAGGCGCCGAGCCAGCACGCCTCCACGGGCACCCTCCCGGCGTCCCTCGCGGTGGCCGGATGGCTGCTCGGCCGGGCCCGGTGGGCGGCCGCCCCGGTCGCCGGCGTGGCCGTCGCCGAGGACCTGCCCCCGAGCGGTTGCGGCCTCCTCGGTGCGGATCTGGGGCGTTCCGCCGCACGCGTGGCGATGCTGGTCCTCGGGGACGGCAGCGCCTGCCGCACCCTCAAGGCCCCCGGATACCTGGACGAGCGCGCCGCGGGATTCGACGCCGCCGCCGCCCGTGCGCTGGGCGCCGCCGATGCGGCTGCGCTCGCCGCGATCGACGCCGGGCTCGCGGCCGAGCTCCAGGCCTCGGGTCGGGCGCCGTGGCAGGTGCTGGCCGGCGCCGCGCAGGGTGCGGACCTCGTCGGGCGGCTGCTGTACGAGGACGCCCCGTACGGCGTGGGGTACATGGTTGCCACCTGGTCGTAGCCGGCGCCACCCGGCCGCAGCGGTGGCCGGCCCGCCGGCACCCGCAGCAGGTCTCCACCGGCCCTGAGCGCCGAAGGGGCCTGGAACCGGCACCAGCCGGTTCCAGGC
>NZ_JBHYMC010000049.1:0-53071 GCF_042742535.1 Streptomyces sp. NPDC058880 | reverse complement strand
GTGACGTCCCGTCACCGGGGGCTCCCGCGTCCCCGGGTTCGCCCACCTCAGGGGCGAGGCGCGGCCCGCCACGCGATACCTTCAGGAGTTCGTTGGGCGATTCTTGGAGGCAGCGGCGTGAGCGTGCGAGTGACGGCGGCCCAGAGCGGCACGGACCCCTTCGGCACGGCCCGGCTGCGGCGCGGCGTGCTCGACGCCTGGGGAGCGGGCCCGGCCCGGTTTCGCGA
This sequence comes from Streptomyces sp. NPDC058880, assembly GCF_042742535.1. NCBI lineage: Bacteria > Bacillati > Actinomycetota > Actinomycetes > Kitasatosporales > Streptomycetaceae > Streptomyces > Streptomyces sp. NPDC058880. Next base: position 52,844 of record NZ_JBHYMC010000049.1, on the reverse strand, counting down.
GGACGCCAACGCCGAGGAGGACCTCGCGCTCGGCGGCTACCGGGACCGGCTCGTCGTCGAGCTGGCCCAGAACGCCGCCGACGCCGCGGCCCGCGCCGAGGCGCCCGGCCGGTTGCGGCTCACCCTCCACGAGGGCGAGGCCGGACGCGCGCTGCTGGCCGTCGCCAACACCGGCGCCCCGCTGGACGCGACGGGCGTGGAGTCCCTGAGCACCCTGCGCGCCTCCGCCAAGCGGGAGCCCGCCGCGGAGAGCGTGGGCCGTTTCGGCGTCGGCTTCGCAGCCGTTCTCGCCGTCTGCGACGAGCCGGCCGTGCTCGGCCGCCACGGCGGGGTCCGCTGGTCCCTCGCCGAGGCCCGCGAACTGGCCCGCGAGGCCGCCGTCGGCAGCCCCGGCCTCGGCGACGAACTGCGCCGCCGCGACGGTCACGTGCCGCTGCTGCGCCTCCCGCTGCCCGCCGAGGGCACCGCCCCCGAGGGCTACGACACCGTCGTGGTCCTGCCGCTGCGCGACGCCGCCGCGGAGGACCTCGTCGAACGGCTCCTCGCGGGCATCGACGACGCCCTGCTGCTGACCCTGCCCGGACTCTGCGAGGTCGTCGTGGAGACCCGGGCCGGCTCGCGCACCCTCACCCGCCGCGACGAGGGCGCCTACACCGTCGTCGAGGACACCACCGGCTCCGGCACGCGCACCAACCGCTGGCGCACCGTCCGCCACGGCGGCGCCATCGAGAAGGCGCTGCTCGCCGACCGGCCCGTCGAGGAACGGCTGCGGCCCGCCTGGGCGGTGTCGTGGGCGGTGCCCGTCGACGCCGACGGCGCCCCGCTGCGCCCGAGCACCGCACCCGTGGTGCACGCCCCGACGCCCACCGACGAGCCGCTGGGCATCCCGGCACTGCTCATCGCGACCCTGCCGCTGGACACCAGTCGCCGCCACCCCGCACCGGGGCCGCTGACCGACTTCCTCGTGCAGCGTGCCGCCGACGCCTACGCCGAACTCCTCGGCGCCTGGGATCCGGTGGGCACCGGGCTCGTGGACCTGGTGCCCGGCCCGCTCGGCAAGGGCGAGCTGGACGGCGCCCTGCGCGCCGCCGTGCTGGAGCGGCTGCCGCGTACGGCGTTCCTCGCACCGGCCGCGCCGCCCGAGCACGCCGAGGAGCGGGGCGCCCTGCGCCCGTTCGAGGCCGAGGTGGTGGAGGGCGCGGGCGCCGAGACCGTACGGGTCCTCGCGGAGGTCCTGCCGACCCTGCTGCCGGCCGGCCTGGAGCGTCGCGCCGAGCTGCGCACCCTGGGCGTGGGCCGGCTCCCGCTGGGCGATGCCGTCGAGCGGATCGCGGGCATCGAGCGGACCCCCGAGTGGTGGTACCGGCTGTACGACAGCCTCGCCGGGGTGGACCCCGACCGCCTGTCGGGGCTGCCCGTGCCGCTCGCCGACGGCCGTACGACGATCGGGCCGCGGCACGTCCTGCTCCCGTACGCGGACACGCCCGCGGACCTGGCCCGGCTGGGGCTGAAGGTGGCCCACCCGGAGGCGGCGCACCCGCTGTTGGAGAAGCTCGGCTCTCTCCCGGCGACGGCGCGCGCGGTCCTGACGACCCCGCAGGTGCGGGCCGCGGTGGCCGCGTCCCTGGACGCCGGGGAGATCTGGGACGAGGACGCCGACACCCTGGACGCCGACGAGCTCGCCGAGGTGGTCCTCGGGCTGGTCCGCGATGCGGAACTGGCGCCCGGCGACGAGCCGTGGCTCGGCGCGCTGGCCCTGCCGGACGAGGACGGGGAGCTGACTCCCGCCGGTGAACTGCTGCTGCCGGGATCGCCCCTGGCCTCGGTCATCCGCGAGGACGAGGTCCCGTTCGTGGACGCCGAGCTGGCCGAGCGGTGGGGCGAGGCCCCGCTGACCGCCTGCGGGGTGCTGGCCTCCTTCCAGCTGGTGCGCGCCACCGACGTGGTCCTGGACCCGGACGAACTGGAGCCGCGGGAGGGCGACTACGCCGAGCCGGACGACGCGGGGCTGCTGGACGCGGTGGACGTGTGGTGCGAGGACGTGCTGGACCAGTTGCCGGACCTGCCCGTCCCGCCGGTGGCGACCGAGCTGGTGGCCGTGCGCGACCTGGACCTCGTCGACGACGGCTGCTGGCCGCAGGCCCTCGCCATGCTGGCGCAGCCGCCGCTGCGGGACGCGCTGACCCAGCCGGTGCGGATCCTGCTGCCGGACGGGACGACGCAGTCGGTGCGCCCGTACACGGCGTGGTGGCTGCGCGACCACCCGGTGCTGGACGGCCGCCGCCCGGCGGGCCTGCGGGCGGCGGGCGGTGACCCGCTGCTGGAGGGCCTCTACACCTCGGCGGACGCCACCGGTTTCGAGGACGAGCAGGTGCTGCGGGCGCTGGGCGTACGGACGTCCGTGCCGGCGCTGCTGGACGAGCCCGGCGGTGCGGCGGAGCTGCTGGGCCGGCTCGCCGACCCCGACCGGGAGGTGACCGACCGGCAGTTGCACGGCCTGTACAACGCGCTGGCCGATCTCGACCCCGAGCAGGTGACCCTGCCGGACGAGTTGCGGGCGGTGGAGGACGGCGAGGTGGTCGTCGTGGATGCGGCGGACGCGGTGATCGCGGACGCCCCGGACCTGCTGCCGCTGGCGGCGGGGCTGCCCCTGCTGCCGGTGTCCCCGGTACGTGCGGCGGACCTCGCGGAGCTGCTCCAGGTGCGCCGGCTGTCGGAGACGGTCCCGGCGGAGGTGACGACGCCGGGTGAGGAGCACGAGGTGCCGGAGGCGGTGCGGGTGCTGCTCGGCCCGGCGACGCCGGCGACGTATGTCGAGCACGAGGAGCTGGTCGCGGGCGGCACGGAGCTGGACTGGCGGCGCACACCCGACGGCACCCTGCACGCGTCCACCCTGGAGGGCGTGGCGGCGGGCCTGGCCTGGTCCGCGGGCCAGTGGCCGCGCCGCTTCGAGGTGGCCGCGCTTCTGGAGGACCCGTCCCGCACGGCGGAGCTGGCACGGGACCGCTGGTTCGACTGAGGGCCGTCCCGGCATCCCGGCTGGGACGCGGGTCGGGTCACCGCTCGCCGGCGCTCGCGGCGGCCAGGGGCAGCAGGTCGGGGCGCTTGGCGCTCCGGCCGTCGCCGGAGGAGCGGCCGCGCAGTCGGCGGCCCAGCCAGGGGCCCAGGAAGGCGGCCGCCCAGCGCAGCTCGGCCGCGACGGCCGCACCCGGCGCGGGGGCGGCCCGCGGCGGCAGCGGGTGCGCCCAGCTGTCATCGCTGCCGGGCAGGCCGACGGCGTGGGCGAGGGCGGCGGCGATGCGCTCGTGGCCGAGGGAGCTGGCGTGCAGCCGGTCCGTGGTCCACATCCGCGGGTCGGCGACGGCGTCCGGCAGGGCGGTCTCGGCGACGGTGACGCCGTGCCGGGCGGCCGCCTCGCGGATGCGGTCGTTGAGGTCGCCCAGGCGGGGTGCGAGGGGCCGGGCGATCGGCACGATCCGGCCCAGGTCGGGGAAGGTGACGGTGGCCACGTGGGCGCCGGCCGCCGTGAGCGCGGCGAACATCTCCTCGACCTCGCCCGCGACCCGCGCCGCGTCGAACCGGGGCCGCAGGACGTCGTTGACACCCGCGACGACGGTGGCGATGTCGGGCCGCAGGGCCAGCGCGGGGCCGAGCTGTTCGGCGCGGACCTGGCCGGCGAGCCGTCCGCGTACGGCGAGGTTGGCGTAGCGCAGGCCGGGGCGCGCGGCCTCCAGGTGTCCGGCGAAGCGGTCGGCGAAGCCGCGCAGGCCCGTGGTGTCGTCGCCGTCGCCGAGGCCTTCGGTCTGGCTGTCACCCAGGGCGACGTAGCGCCGGTAGTCAGTGCTCGGCACGGCTGGTCCGCCCCTCTCGCTCTCGCAGGATCGCCGCGCTGCGGCGGCACCAGTCGCGGTGGCCCTGTTCGAAGGCGATGCCGCGCAGGCAGGTCAGGTAGCCGCCGATGCGTTCGCCGTGGAGCAGGAACTCCTCCTCGTCCAGGTCGCCGCGCATCCTGCGCAGGACCTTGCCGAGGAGTTCGAGCTTGGCGTCGGCCGCGGACGCCCGTTCCTCCAGTTGTGCGATCACGGGCCGGGTGCCGATCCGGTCGGCGTTCTGCACCTTGACCAGGAGGTCGTCGCGGATGACCGAGGGCTTGGACGAGGCGGCCGCGAATTCCTCCAGTTCGGTCCGGCCGGCGTCGGTGACGCGGAAGAGGCGTTTGTTGGGCCGGGTTTCCTGGACCACCTGCCGGCCCTCGACCAGGCCTTCCTTCTCCAGTCTGGCGAGCTCGGTGTAGAGCTGCTGGGGGGAGGCGTGCCAGAAGTTCGCGACGCCGATGTCGAAGGACTTCGCCAGTTCGTAGCCGCTGAACTCACCGTCGAGCAGCGCCGCCAGTACGGCATGCCGCAGGGCCATCGCGACCGCCCCTTCCTTTTCCTCGCGCTCCCCCGCATGATACTCATGAAACTGAGTAGTCAATTCCTTGAGTAGTGGTAGCCGCATCCGCATCTGGAGGAGCCGTGGAGTCCGTGGAGTCCGTGAGGGAGACCGCCGAACGCTTCCGCGCCGCCGTGGAGAGGCGTGACCTCTCCGCGCTGGAGCACCTGTTCACCGAGGACATCAGGCTGTACAGCCCGGTGAAGTTCCGCCCGTTCGAGGGCAGGCCGATGGTGCTGGGGCTCTTCGGGGTCCTGCTGCGCGTCTTCGAGGACCTGCGCTACGTCGGCCACTTCGACGGCGCGACCGAGACCGGCGCGGACGGCACCGAGGCGCCGGCGTCCGTCCTGCCCTTCCGGGCCACGGTGGACGGCAAGGAGATCCACGGCATCGACATGCTGCACTTCGACGGGGCGGGCCGGATCAAGGAGTTCACGGTGATGGTCCGCCCCCAGTCCGCGGTCCACACCCTGGGCCGGGCCGTCCTGGCCGGCCTCCAGGCGGACGGCCTGGCCTGAGCCCCGTCGCAGCGGTCAGGCCGGGAACCTGCGGTCCACCCAGCGGAAGGTGAACTCGATGAGGACCGCGGCGGCCGCCGCGATCGCCACCGCAGTCCACGGCATCGTGGTGCCGACCAGCTTGAGCTGGAAGAAGTCCTGGAGCCACGGCACGATCAGGACGATCAGGAAGGCCGTACCCATCGCACCCACCAGGGCCGCACGCCACCAGGTGTACGGGCGCGCGATGATCGCGAGGACCCACATCGAGGTCAGGAACAGCGTCAGCGTCGCGGCACTGGTCTCCGCGGGGAGGGCTTCGGCGCCCGTGTAGTGGTGGCGTGCGATCAGGTAGGTGACGAAGGTGGCCGTCGCCGCGATCACGCCGCCGGGGATGGCGTAGCGCATCACCCTTTTCACGAAGTGCGGCTTGGCGCGCTCCTTGTTCGGGGCCAGCGCCAGGAAGAAGGCCGGGATCCCGATGGTGAGGGTGGACAGCAGGGTCAGGTGCCGCGGCAGGAAGGGGTACTCGACCTGCGAGCAGACCACCAGGATGGCCAGCAGCACCGAGTAGACCGTCTTCGTGAGGAAGAGGGTGGCCACGCGCGTGATGTTGCCGATGACCCGGCGGCCCTCGGCGACCACCGACGGCAGTGTGGAGAAGCTGTTGTTGAGGAGGACGATCTGTGCGACCGCGCGGGTGGCCTCCGAGCCGGAGCCCATGGAGACGCCGATGTCGGCGTCCTTGAGGGCGAGCACGTCGTTGACGCCGTCGCCGGTCATGGCGACGGTGTGGCCCCTGGACTGCAGGGCGCCGACCATGTCCCGCTTCTGCTGCGGGGTGACACGTCCGAAGACGGAGTTCCCGTCCAGGACCTCTGCCATCTCGGCCTGCTCCGCAGGAAGCGTGCGGGCGTCGACGGTGTTCTGGGCTCCGGGCAGGCCCAGCTTGCCTGCGACGGCGCCGACGGAGATCGCGTTGTCGCCGGAGATGACCTTCGCCTTGACGTCCTGCTCCTCGAAGTAGCGCAGCGTGTCGGCGGCGTCGGGGCGCAGCCGCTGCTCCAGGACGACCAGCGCGGTCGGCCTGACTCCGGTGGCGACGGCCTCGTCGTCCAGCTCCCGGGCGGAGCGGGCGAGCAGCAGGACCCGCAGGCCCTGTTCGTTGAGGTCGTTGATCTCGTCGAGGGCGGGGTCCCCGGCGGGCAGCAGAACGTCGGGGGCGCCGAGCAGCCAGGTGTTGTTCTCGCCGTCGCCCTCGCTGAAGCTGGCGCCGCTGTACTTGCGGGCGGAGGAGAAGGGCAGGGACTCGGTGCACCGCCACTCGGCGCTGTCGGGGTAGGCGTCGATGATCGCCTGGAGGCTGGCGTTGGGGCGGGGGTCGGACTCACCGAGGGCACCGAGCACCTTCTTGACGTACTCCGGGTCCGCGCCGCCGAGCGGGCGGAGCTCGGTGACGTCCATGCCGCCCTCGGTGAGGGTGCCGGTCTTGTCGAGGCAGACCACGTCGACGCGGGCAAGGCCCTCGATGGCGGGCAGTTCCTGCACGAGGCACTGTTTGCGGCCGAGGCGGATGACGCCGATCGCGAAGGCCACGGAGGTGAGCAGGACGAGCCCCTCGGGGATCATCGGCACGATCCCGCCGACGGTCCGGGCGATGGCGTCGTCGAGGTTGTTCTCCTTGACGACGAGCTGGCTGATGATCAGGCCGATGGAGGTCGGGATCATCATCCAGGTGACGTACTTCAGGATGGTGGAGATGCCGGAGCGCAGCTCGGAGTGGACGAGCGTGAACCGGGAGGCCTCTTCGGCCAACTGGGCGGCGTAGGCCTCGCGGCCGACCTTGGTGGCGGTGAACGCGCCGCCGCCGGCGACCACGAAGGAGCCGGACATGACCTGGTCGCCGGGCTTCTTCAGAACGGGGTCGGCCTCGCCGGTGAGCAGGGACTCGTCGATCTCCAGGCCGTCGGATTCGCCGACGGAGCCGTCGACGACCACCTTGTCGCCGGGGCCGAGTTCGATGACGTCGCCGAGGACGATCTCGGAAGTGGAGATCTCGGCGGTCCGGCCGTCGCGGCGGACGCTGGGCCTGGCCTCGCCGATGACGGCGAGGGAGTCGAGGGTCTTCTTCGCGCGCAGTTCCTGGATGATGCCGATGCCGGTGTTCGCGATGATCACGAAGCCGAAGAGGCTGTCCTGGATCGGCGCGACGAAGAGCATGACCACCCACAGGACGCCGATGATGGCGTTGAACCGGGTGAAGACGTTGCCGCGGACGATGTCGGTGGTGGAGCGCGAGGAGCGGACGGGGACGTCGTTGACGTCCCCGCGGGCCACCCGCTCGGCGACCTCGGCCGTGGTCAGCCCGCCCGGCGTGAAGCGGGGTGCCGGCGGCCGTACGGGGTGTACGGGGTCGAGCTCGGTCCCCGCGTCGATGGCCGTGCCGGGACCACCGGTCGGCTCCGGCCCGTCGTGCTCGATCCTCGCCCCATGCGTCATGGTTTCGACGGTAAGCGGGGTTCGAACGCTCCACCCGCCGAAAAGTCCGAAGATACGACTTGGGGATGACCCGAATCGTCCGCTGGTCGCGGCCGGGCCCGGAGCCCTAGGCTCCCGCGGCCCCGTTCGACCGGCCGGCCTGCGCGGCCCCGGCCGCCCCCGCCGGCCCCGCGGCGTGGGCGGCCTCCGCCGCCTGCGTATCGGCGTGCCGCCGGAGGGCCGCCTCACGGCCACGGACGTACCAGATGCCGATCAGGCCGAGGAAGCCGCCGGCCGCGCACGTCCAGACCCACCACAGCTGACCGCGGTCGGCGAACCATCCGTAGAACGGCAGCTGGACCACGAAGAGGGCGAACCAGAGGATCGTTCCTCCGGTGACCGTCGCGACGACGGGGCCCTCCAGGGGCTCGGGCGCCTCATGCTTCGCAGTCCATTTCGCCATGCGGCCAGTTTAAGCGGGACCCGTCCCGGACCCGTCCGGAACCCGTCCGACCAGGACCTCCGCCCGGCAGGTCAGTGTCTACGCGCGGAGATGGACGGCCCTTCCCTGATGTGTTCATACTGAAACGGTTTGGGCGCGGCCCATTTTCTTCGTATGAACCACCCATGAGGACCGTATGAGCACCCCGGCCCCCGCCCCCGCACCCGCCGCTCCGGAGTCTTCCCCCCGAGGGCCCTCCGGCGGGCTGGACCGCCACTTCAAGATCTCCGAGCGCGGCTCGACCGTGGCCCGTGAGGTCCGCGGCGGTTTCGCGACCTTCTTCGCCATGGCGTACATCATCGTGCTGAACCCGATCATCCTGGGCAGCGCGAAGGACATGTACGGCCACCAGCTGGACAGCGGCCAGCTCGTGACGGCCACCGTCCTGACGGCCGCCTTCACCACCCTCCTCATGGGCGTCGTCGGCAACGTCCCCATCGCCCTCGCCGCGGGCCTCGGCGTGAACACCGTCGTGGCCCTCCAGCTCGCCCCGCGCATGAGCTGGCCCGATGCGATGGGCATGGTGGTGCTGGCCGGCTTCGTGGTGATGCTGCTGGTGGCCACCGGACTGCGCGAGCGCGTCATGAACGCCGTCCCGCTGGGCCTGCGCAAGGGCATCGCCATCGGCATCGGCTTGTTCATCATGCTGATCGGCCTGGTCGACTCGGGCTTCGTCTCCCGCATCCCGGACGCCGCGCACACCACCGTCCCGCTGCAGCTCGGCGGCAACGGCCACCTGCACGGCTGGCCCGTCCTGATCTTCGCGGTCGGCACCCTGCTCACCCTCGCCCTGCTGATCCGCAAGGTCCCCGGCGCGATCCTGATCTCGATCGTGGCCATGACCCTGGTCGCGGTCGTCGTGCAGCTCGCCGCCGACCTGCCGGACTCCGGCTGGGGCCTGACCGTCCCGGCCTGGCCCGGCAACCCGGTCGCCGCGCCCGACTTCGGGCTCGTGGGCCAGGTCAGCCTGTTCGGCGGCTTCGGCAAGGTCGGACTGCTCACCGGCATCCTGTTCGTCTTCACCGTGCTGCTGTCCTGCTTCTTCGACGCCATGGGCACGATCCTGGGCGTCGGCGACGAGGCCAAGCTGATCGACAAGAGCACGGGCGAGTTCCCCGGCATCAACCGGGTCCTGTTCGTCGACGGCCTCGCCGTCGCCTCGGGCGGCGCGAGCTCCTCCTCGGCGACCACCTGCTTCGTGGAGTCCACGGCCGGCGTCGGCGAGGGTGCCCGTACGGGCCTGGCGAACGTCGTGACGGGCGCCCTCTTCGCCGTGGCGCTGTTCTTCACCCCGCTGGCCACCATGGTCCCGTCCCAGGCCGCGACGCCCGCGCTGGTCGCGGTGGGCTTCCTGATCCTGTCGGGATCGATCAAGGACATCGACTGGAGCGACTTCACCATCGCCGTGCCGGCCTTCCTGGCCATGGTGATGATGCCCTTCACCTACTCGATCACCAACGGCATCGGCATCGGGTTCATCGCCTTCAGCGTGCTGCGCCTGGCGACCGGCCGGGGCCGCGAGGTCCCGCTCGCCATGTACGTGGTGTCGGCGGTGTTCGTCTTCTTCTACGCGATGCCCGCGCTCGGCCTCGGCTAGCGCACGGGCGGGCTCACGTCAGCCCGTAGAACTTCTCCGTCTCGTCGACGGCCGTCTTGAAGCGCTCGTCGAAGTCGTCGCGAATGAGCGTCCGGACCACATAGTCCTGGACGCTCATTCCGCGTTTGGCGGCATGGATCCGGAGCCTGTCGAGGAGCTCCCCGTCTATGCGCATGCTCAGCACATGTGTCCCCATGCCGAAAGAGTCGGGGCACAGGGTGCGCGCGCGGGTCGCTTTCGGCCGCCGACTCACCCGTACGAGTGACTTGGCGCATACCTGACACGCACCCGCGCGCGACCGGAAACCCGGTGTTCTTTAGCGAGAGTAATGAGTTACTCTAAATACATGCCTGACCTCTCCCATGGCGACGACGCTGCCGCCGTGAACGACCTCCGCTCCGCCGTCATGCGGCTGGGGCGGCGCCTGAAGCACCAGCGCGTCGACGAGTCGCTGAGCCCGACCGAAATGTCGGTCCTCGGCACCCTCGCCCGCTGCGGCCAGGCCACCCCCGGTGAGCTGGCGCGGCGGGAACACGTCCAGCCACCGTCCATGACGCGCATCGTCGCGTTGCTGGAAGCCAAGGGACTGGTCACGCTGGAACCGCACCCCGACGACCGCCGCCAGAAGGTGGTCCGCCAGACGGAGGAAGCCGAAGCGATGCTCGAAGAGAGCCGCCGCAAGCGCAACGCCTTCCTGGCCGGGCTCGCGGCAGAGCTGACCGAGGACGAATGGGCCAAGCTGCGCGCGGCCGCACCCGTCCTGGAGAAACTCGCGCACCTGTAAGGAACGACGCCAGGAGGCGAACGCTTTTGAGTACGGGAAACGGAGCAGACTCCGCACCCGGCCACATATCCACCCCCACCACCGCCGCGCGCACCGCGGCACCCCCGGGCAGGAACCGGGGGATGTTCAGCTCGCTGAGGATCCGCAACTACCGGCTCTTCGCCACCGGCCAGGTCGTCTCGAACACCGGCACCTGGATGCAGCGCATCGCCCAGGACTGGCTGGTCCTCTCCCTGACCGGTTCCGCCTCCGCCGTCGGCATCACCATCGCCCTGCAGTTCCTGCCGATGCTGGTCCTCGGCCTCTACGGAGGCGTACTCGCCGACCGGCTGCCCAAGCGGCCCCTGCTCCTCGCCACCCAGAGCGCGATGGGCCTGACCGGCATCGCACTCGCCGCACTCACCCTCGCCGGCCACGTCCAGGTCTGGCACGTCTACCTCGCGGCCCTGCTCCTCGGCCTGGTCACCGTCGTGGACAACCCGGCCCGGCAGACCTTCGTCTCCGAGATGGTCGGCACGGACCAGGTCGCCAACGCCGTCAGCCTCAACTCGGCCAACTTCCAGTCCGCGCGACTGGTCGGCCCGGCGATCGCGGGTGTGCTGATCACCGCCGTCGGGTCCGGCTGGGCGTTCCTGCTCAACGGCCTGTCCTTCGCCGCGCCCATCGCCGGCCTGCTCATGATGCGGACGAAGGAGCTGCACCCCGTCGAGCCCCGGCCGCGCGCCAAGGGACAGCTGCGCGAAGGCCTGCGCTACGTCGCCGGCCGACCCGAGCTGGTCTGGCCGATCGTGCTCGTCGGCTTCGTCGGCACCTTCGGGTTCAACTTCCCGATCTGGCTCTCGGCGTTCGTGAGCGACGTCTTCCACGGCGACGCGGGCACCTACGGACTCTTCAACACCCTGATCGCGGCCGGCTCCCTCGCGGGCGCCCTGCTCGCCGCCCGCCGGGGGCAGTCCCGCCTGCGGGTGCCCGTGGCCGCGGCCGCGCTGTTCTCCGTACTGCTCCTCGTGGCCGCCTTCGCGCCCGGCTTCCGGCTCTTCGCCGCGCTGCTCGTGCCCATCGGCGTCTTCGGCCTGACGGTCAACGTCACCGCCAACTCCAGCGTGCAGATGGCCACCGACCCCGAGATGCGGGGCCGGGTCATGGCCCTCTTCATGATGGTCTTCACCGGCGGCACTCCGCTGGGCGCCCCGCTGCTGGGCTGGATCACGGACACCTACGGCGCGCGCGTCGGCATGGCCTCGGGCGCTCTCATCTCCCTGGCCGCGTCGGTGACCATCGCCGTGGTCCTGGCCCGTGTCGGCAACCTCCGGCTGCGGGTCGACCGCCGCGGGGTGGCCTTCGTGCCGGCCGTCACCCGACGCCGCGAACTGGTGACGGTGGCCTGACCCGCCACCGCCCGGGGCTCCGCCCCCGACCCCCGCCGGGCCCGACCGGACCCGCGCGGGGGCGGCGCGCACGGCCTACGCTCACCGCATGAGACTGTTCGCCGCCGTTCTGCCCCCGGACGCGGCCGTCGCCGAGCTCGCCGCCGCCGTGCACGCGCTGCGCGACGACCGGCTGACCTGGACCGCGCCAGCGGGCTGGCACGTCACGCTGGCCTTCATGGGCGAGGTGCGCGACGACGTGCTCCCCGAGCTGCACGCCCGCCTGGAGCGGGCCGCCCACCGTACGGCGCCCTTCGCGCTGCGCCTGCACGGCTGCGGCCACTTCGGCGACCGCGCCCTGTGGACCGGCGCCGCCGGCGAGCTCGACGCCGTGCGCCTGCTTGCCGACCGGGCCGACGCCGCCGCGCGGCGGGCCGGGATCCCGATGGAGCAGCACCGCCGGTACACGCCGCACCTCACCCTCGCCCGCACCCGCGGCCCCCGGCACGGGCACGGCGCCCCCACACCGCTGCGCCCCTACCTGGAGGCCCTCGCGGACTTCGAGGGCACGTCCTGGCAGGTGGACACGCTCAGCCTGGTCCGCAGCAGCCTGCCGGTGAGCGGAGTGCCGGGTGAGCAGCCGCGCTACGAAACCGTACGCGCCTGGCCGCTGGTCGGCTGAGCCGCTGCGCACGGCGCACGCCGTGAGGCGGACCGTCCCCGCGGGGACGGTCCGCCTCACGTGTCTTCACGTCTTCACGCCGGGTGACTACCAGCCCCCGGTGCCGATCTCCTTGCGGGCGCCCAGGCCTCCCGAGCCGGTCCCCGGGTAGAGGAAGAGCTTGCCGGTGGAGTTCTGGACGGCGATCAGGTCGTCGGACATCTGCGAGTTCAGCAGGTCGCCGCCGATCAGGTCGGACATGCCGTTCCAGCCGCCCGAGCCGATCTGGATGCGCGGGCTCAGGTAGCCCTTGTCACCGGGGTACATGAAGAGCTTGCCCGTCGACTTCTCCACGGCGACCAGGTCCTGACGGCCGCTGTTGTTCAGGTCCATGCCGGTCAGGTTGGACATGCCGTTCCAGCCGCCCGAGCCGATCTGCTTGCGGGAGGCGAGCTGGCCGCTCGACGTACCCGGGTAGAGGTAGAGCTTGCCGGTGGACTTCTCCACGGCCGCCAGGTCGGCGATCTTGTCGCCGTTGAGGTTGAGGGCGGTCAGGTTCGACATGCTGTTCCAGCCGCCCGTACCGATCAGCACGCGGCTGCCGCCGGACGCGATCGTCGAGTTGTCGGCGCCCTTGTAGAGCCACAGCTTGCCGGTGGACTCCTCCACCGCGACGATGTCGTCCCTGCCGTCGCCGTTGAAGTCGCCGCCGGTCAGGTTGGACATGCCGTTCCAGCCGCCCGTACCGATCAGGACGCGGCTGCCGCCGGACGCGATGGTGCCGTTGGCGGCGCCCTTGTAGAGCCACAGCTTGCCGGTCGAGGCCTCCACCGCGGCGACGTCGACCACGCCGTCGCCGTTGAGGTCGGCCGCGGCCAGGTCGGTCATGCCGGTCGTACCGGGGGACGGGTCGCCGGGACCGGGGATGCCGGGCTCCGGGGTGGGAGTGCCGCAGTTCTTGCTGGTCAGGACCTTCGACCAGGAGCCGCTGCCGCTGAAGGGGCTGCCATTGAACACCGTGCGCTGGTCGTCCGCCTGGTAGCGCTGCTCGTAGTGCAGGTGGGCGCCGGAGGAGTTGCCGGTGCTGCCGACGACGCCGATCTGCTGGCCGGCCTTGACGGTGGCGCCGTTGGAGATGCTGAAGCCGTTGAGGTGAGCGTAGACCGTCGACCAGCCGCCACCGTGGTTGATGACGACGTACTTGCCGTAGCTGCGGTTGCCCAGGTCGGTCACCTGTGCCACACCGCCGGCGCTCGCCACCACGGGCGAGTTGAGCGTGGACCCGCCGTGCGTCCAGTCGACCGCGTGGGCGGTGGGGCTGTGGTACGAGCGGGAGGCGCCCTGCCAGGTCTCCCCGCACCTGAACGGCATCTGGAAGTCGGGGCGGTTGTCACCGGAAGCCGCCGCCATGGCCATGGGGGCCGGGCCCTCGGGCAGGCCCAGCTCGGCGGCGGTCAGCTCGGGCAGGTCACCGTGCGGGTCCTCCGCACCGCCGTCGGCGTTCGCGCCGCCGGCCGAGAGGGCCACCGCGGCGACGGTGGCGCAGACCAGACCGGTCGCTATCCGGACCCGGCGGGACATGAACCGGGCGAGGGGGGAGGTGGTCTCAACAGACATGGGGGTGCTTCCAAACCGGCACGAGGGTGCCAAGAAAAGGTGTCAGGGAAGGGGAGTTGCGAAAGGTGAGCGGGGAGATGCGCCGCGACGCGGGGCTACCAGCCCCCGGAGCCGATCTCCTTGCGCGCCCCCAGACCCGTGCCGGTGCCCGGGTAGAGGTAGAGCTTTCCGGTGGCCTTCTCGACGGCGACGAGATCGTCGTTCGCGTTCGAGGTGAAGTCGCCGCCGATCAGGTCGTTCATGCCGTTCCAACCGCCGGAGCCGATCTCCTTGCGGGAGTTCAGGCCGCTGCCGTTGCTGGTGTAGAGGTAGAGCTTTCCGGTGGACTGCTCGGCGCCGACGACATCGGTCCTGCCGTCGTTGTCGATGTCCATCCCGACGAGGTCGTGCAGGCCGTTCCAACCGCCGCTGCCGATCATGACGCGGCTGCTGCCGCCGCCGATCGATCCGGCGCCGTTGCCCTTGTAGAGCCACAACTTGCCGGTGGACCTCTCGACGCCCGCGACATCGGCCCTGCCGTCGCCGTTGAAGTCACCGCCCATCAGCTCGGACATGCCGTTCCAGCCGCCCGAGCCGATCTCCTTGCGGGAGTTCAGGCCGCTGCCGGTGCCCGGGTAGAGGTACAGCTTTCCGCTGGCCTCCTCCACCGCGACGATGTCCTCCCGGCCGTCGCCGTTGAAGTCGCCGCCGGTCAGGTTGGACATGCCGTTCCAGCCGCCCGAGCCGATCAGGACGCGGCTGCCGCCGGACGCGATGGTGCCGTTGGAGGCGCCCTTGTAGAGCCACAGCTTGCCGGTCGAGGCCTCGACGCCGACCACGTCGTCCACGGCGTCGCCGTTGATGTCGGCGGCGACGAGGTCGGTCATGCCGGGTGCGGGCGCCGGCGGGGTGGTCACGTCGTCGGCGATGTTCTTGTAGCGGACGGGCTGGTAGGGGCCGTAGCCCGGGTAGTACGGGTAGTCGTAGACGCGGTGGTGGACTCCGCTGGGGGTGAAGTCGAAGCCCCAGTACTGGGTGCGGCCGGAGTTGGCCCACTTCTCGAAGAGGACGACGTGGCCGGCAGAGCCCGCGTCGTCGTCCAGCAGGGCGTCGCCCGCCTTCAGTTCCGCCTTGGTGATCGGCTCGGTCACGCCGCGGGAGGCGAAGGTGTTGGTGGCCGGCTGGAAGTCCAGGTCCCAGGCCATCGAGACAAAGCCCGAGCAGTCCGTGCGGTATCCACCGTGACGGCCGCCGCCGGAGTAGACCAGGCCGATGCCGACCCAGCTCTTGGCCCGGGCTATCACCGAACTGCGGGTGATCTTCGTGGTGGCCTCCGCGGCGAAGGCCGTCGCCCGGGACTCCCCGTCGACCGGCCCCTCGGGGCCCTGGCCGGGGCTGCCGTAGTCGGGGTTGGCGGGCGGCTCGGCGGTGACCGCCGCCGGGGCGGCGACCGCCGCGGTGTCGACGGCGACGACGGCGCCGGCGGCGACGGCCCCGGCGACGAGGGCGGCTACGGCGGCATGGCGGGCGTTCAACCCGTATCGGGACATGGTTGTGCTCCGGTTCTGGTCGGGCGAGGTCTGGGGTGACGGCCGGGAGCGCGGGCTCGACCGGCGGTGGCGCTGCATGATGTGCGGTAAGTGAGGTCGCGGTGCGTGATGTGCGCAGTGCGTGATGTGCGCAGTGCGTGATGTGCGCGGTGCGTGCGACGTGGCGGACGGACGGCTGTCCTGCAGGTACAGCGGTCCCGCGGGGCGACGCGGTGGTGCGGGCGGTGGTGCGGGGCGATCCGGCTACGGGACCTTACGGACGGCTCGTCGCCGCTGTCGGCAGGGCTCCGGCGGGGCCCGCCTGACCGGCCGTGCTGCCCGACACCGCGACCGGGTGGGCCGGGGCGTGGGCGGAGGCCATCGGTGCGACGGAGGTGATGCCGAGGGTGAGGGCGACGACCGCGGTGGCCCGGAGCATTCCCTTGCGCATGGCGTGGTTCGTCCTTTCGGTATGCATGGCTGGTGGCTTGAACCCATCGCCCTCGGACGTCCCGCGGTGGCGTCCGTTGAGGGGCTTCAGGGCCTTCGGTCCTTGCCTCCGGGGCGGCTGCCCCGCTGACAGGCATTAGATTCGCCGCTGCCAGGGCCGGACGGAAGAGAGATCAACTGGCCCGAAAGGGCCTTGGCCGGACCCGTCCACAGTGGCCTGATCCGGTTGCCTCCACGCATGCGAAAGGCCGCCCGGCGGGACCACTTTCGTGAACCCGCCGGGCGGCCTTCGTGTGCGGCGCCTGCCGGAGCGGCGCCTGCGGGCCTCAGGCCCGCGCCGGCAGCCAGCCCTCCTGGACGGCCCGGGCCCCGGCCTCGAAGCGACTGCGGGCGCCGAGCCGTTCCATCAGCTCGTTGGCGATGCGCCGGGCCGTACGCGAGGAGACCCCCAGCCGCTTGGCTATCGCCTCGTCCGTGTGCCCCTCCGCCAACAGGCGTACGGCGGCGGCCTGCTGGGAGGTCAGCCCGTCCGGACCCAGGACCGCCACCTCCGCCAGCGGCTGCGCCGTCGCCCACGTCGACTCGAAGAGCGCGCAGAGGGCGACCAGCATCCCGTGCCCGCTCAGGACGACGGCACCCGCCGCGGAGTCGTCGCTCACCGGGATCAGCGCCGTCCGGCGGTCGACGATGAGCATCCGGGTCGGCAGCGACGCTGCCGTACGGACCTGGCCGCCGAGCTCCGTGAGCCAGTTGGCGTGCTCGACGGAGGGCCGACTGTTGCGCACGCTGTCGAGATAGAGGGTGCGCATGCGGACGCCGCGTTCCAGCAGCGTTCTGTTCAGAGGGCGCGAGGCGGCCAGGGCCGACTCGCTCAGCGTCGCGTCCGGCGAGAACGCCAGCAGCTCCTCCTTCGTCTCCCTGGTCAGCGCGACCAGTCGGTCACGGACCGCGTCGAGCCCGATGAGCTGCTCCACGCCGGGGTGTCGGGCGGCCGGCCGCAGCTCCGAGTACTCGGAGATCAGCCTGGCCGCGGCGGCCCGGGACGCCTCCAGCCGCTGCTGCTGCGCGGCGAGCTCCGCCTGGCCCCGGGCCATCAGGATCTCCATCCCGATGTCCGGGGAGACGGCCCGCAACCGCCCGCTGTCGTCGGCCGACGGCTGGACCAGGGCCAGCTCACTCAGCAGGTCCAGGGCCTCGCGTACGCCGCTCTCGCCGATCCCGACGGCGTCGGCGAGCGCGGCGACACCCGACCCGGGTTCCATGAGCATGGCGCGGTAGACGGCTTCGGCTCTCGCATCGAGGCCCAGTTCGGTCAACATGTGGTTCCCCCCACCCCCGTTGGCACTTCACTGTGAAAGATCATCTCAAAGAAGCGGCGGATGGCCAGATGCGTCCACGGCCGCAACCGGCCTGCCGGATCGGTGTCCGGCACGGGGGCGGCGACGCGACGGTGGAGGCATGTACCTCGTCCATGCCCGTCTGCGGACGGTGCCCCCGGTGGAAGTGCCCGACGATCTGCGCGAGGCTGCCCGCGCCGGCCTGAGGCCGAGGGACCGGGTGGAGCACCTGGCGGTGCACCCGCAGTCCGCGGAGCACTTCACCCTCGGCTTCTACCTCCTCTCGGACTCCCTGGAGGAGGCGGAGCGGCACGCCGAGTCGGTCTGCCGCCGCCTGCTCGGCGCGCGGGCCCTGCCCGCGGCCCGCCTGCTGGACGTCGGCGTCCCGCTGATGCCGGTGTCCCTGATGGAGCGGCGGAGCGGCTGACAGCCGGGGGCGTGGCGACCGCTGTCCTCATCCGTCCACGGACGGTTTGGGCCAGCAGATACCCCTTCTCCCCCCGCTGAGCTGCGGCTTAGCTATGTCTCACCGGAAAGGGACAGCGCCACCGCGGGGTGCGGGACCGACCGGGAAGCCACCGCCGACACGCCTCATGGCAACCGAAGGGACACCGGACATCATGAACGCCACCCGCCTCGTCAAGGCCGCCGCGGTCGTCGCCCTCGCCCTGGTCCTGGGCACCCCGGCGGTGGCTTCCGCCGCCCCGATCGCCGCCGCCAAGCCCCCGGTCGCCGCCCAGAACGGTGACATGAGCTGGCAGTGACCGCCCGGCCACGGCCGGCAGCGCACCCCTCGCGGCACAGCCCCTGCGTCCACGACGCAGGGGCTGCCGCGTTAGGCTCGACGGGTGGACCCCAAGACCCGAAACCGTGTGATGGCCGGTGTGCTCGTGCTGATGTTCCTCGTCGTCGCCGTGGCTGCCGCCACCGGCCAGTAGGCCTGCACCTCCTCGCCCGGCCCCAGCTCGATGGCGCCCGGCACCCGGCGCCGGGGCGAGTCTCCGGCGTACGCAGAATCGGCGAGCGGACCGGTGACCGGCCCTGCGGTCGGCCCGCTGCCCCGGGACGCGCCGACACACGAGGAGCGGCCGAGCGCCCTGCTCTTGCCTGGAGTGGACTCGAAGCAGTTGGCTTGTGCCCCATGAAGTACACGCAGCTCGGACGCACCGGACTCAAGGTCAGCCGACTCGTCCTCGGCACGATGAACTTCGGTCCGCAGACAGACGAACCGACCAGCCACGGCATCCTGGACGCCGCCCTCGCCGCAGGTCTGAATTTCGTGGACACGGCCAATGTGTACGGGTGGGGTGAGAACAAGGGGCGCACCGAGGAGATCATCGGAACCTGGTTCGCCCAAGGCGGCGGCCGCCGCGACAAGACCGTCCTGGCCACCAAGGTCTACGGCTCCATGTCCCGTGAGGGCGAGACCTGGCCCAACGAGGACCGCCTGTCGGCACGGAACATCCGCCGGGCCGTCGAGGCCAGCCTCAAGCGGCTCCAGACCGACCACATCGACCTGTACCAGTTCCACCACATCGACCGCCGGACCCCCTTCGAGGAGATCTGGCAGGCCGTCGACGTGCTGATCCAGCAGGGCAAGATCCTCTACGCCGGCTCCTCCAACTTCCCCGGCTACAAGATCGCCCAGGCCAATGAGACGGCCGCCCGGCGCGGGATGGTCGGCCTGGTCAGCGAGCAGTGCCTCTACAACCTCGCCGAACGGCGGGCCGAGATGGAGGTCGTCCCGGCCGCCCAGGACTACGGCCTCGGGGTCATCCCGTGGTCGCCGCTGCACGGCGGACTGCTGGGCGGGGTCATCAAGAAGGAGGCCAAGGGCGGCCGCCGCGCGTCGGGGCGCTCCGCGGACGCGCTGGCCAACAGTTCGGTACGGGCCCAGGTTCAGGCGTACGAGGACCTGGTCGACAAGCACGGCCTGGATCCCGCCGAGACCGCCCTGGCCTGGCTGCTCACCCGGCCGGGAGTGACGGGCCCCATCGTCGGCCCGCGCACCGCCGAGCAGTTGGACGGTGCTCTGCGCGCGCTGGAACTGGAGCTCGGCGAGGAACTGCTGACCGGCCTGGACGAGATCTTCCCCGGGCCGGGACCGTCCCCGGAGGCCTTCGCCTGGTAGTCGAACAGCCGTCCGCACGGTGGTCGCCGTCCTCTCGGGCGGCGGCCGCCTCCACCCCTTCGGCCGTCAGGACGCCGGCCCGGCGTCGTGCCCGGGGCGGTAGGGCCCGCCGATGCCCCAGGCCTGGTGC
Organism: Streptomyces sp. NPDC058880; assembly: GCF_042742535.1. NCBI lineage: Bacteria > Bacillati > Actinomycetota > Actinomycetes > Kitasatosporales > Streptomycetaceae > Streptomyces > Streptomyces sp. NPDC058880. Next base: position 33,351 of record NZ_JBHYMC010000049.1, on the reverse strand, counting down.
AGGACCGCGGCGAACTCCCCCGCGAGCCGGTGCTCGCCGGAGGCGTTGGGGTGGGTGCCGTCGTAGGTGTCCCGGTGGATGTCGTAGGCGGCCGGGCGCGCGGCCAGCAGGATCGGAGAGGTGTCCGTGGTGAGGTCGGCCACGGCCTTCGCGAGGAGCTCGTTGAACCGAACCACCTCGGCCGCGAAGGGGGCGTCCTCCTCTGCGCGGCTGTTCGGGATGACGGGCAGCAGCACCATGCGGACGCCGGGGCGGGCGGAGCGGGCGCCCGCTATGAAGCGGCGGACGTTGTCGGCGGTCTGCCCGGCGTCGGTGTAGAAGCCGAGGTCGATCAGGCCCAGGGAGACCAGCAGGACGTCCGGGCGGTGCGCGGCCACGGTCTCGCCCATGACGGGCGCCATGTGCTGCCAGCCCTCGCCCCAGCCGGCGAGGTGGCGGCGGGCGTGCTCGGGGAAGCCGGGGGCGGCGTACTCGTGGCTGATGGGCGCGTCGGCGGCGGTGTCGTAGACCTCGCAGCGCGGGCCGACGATCCGGTAGGGGCCGCCGAAGGTCGAGTTGAGGTGCTGCCACATCCGGTAGCGCCAGGTGTAGTCGCCGGCGCGTCCGATGGTCATGGAGTCGCCGACGAACATGAAACGCATCCGGTCATCATCGCGGATCGCGCGACAGAAGCCTCTGTGACGCCGGACACGCGCCACGTACTGGCACGCTGGGAGGATGCGCCTGCCCCTGCCGTCCGCCGCCCTCGCCGCCGCAGCACTCGCCGCCGCCCTCGCCGCCGTGCTGCCGGGCACGGCGTCCGCCGCGCAGCCCCCCGGCGCGTCCTCGTTCACCATCTCGGACCCGCGGATCAAGGAGTCGAGCGGGCTGGCGGCCAGCCGCATCCATCCGGGCGTCTACTGGACGCACAACGACAGCGAGGACGGCCCCTACGTCTACGCGGTGGACTCGGCCACCGGCGACACGGTGGCCCGGGTGACCATGGCGGGGATCGGCAGGCCGCGCGACATCGAGGCGATCTCGCTGGGCCCGGACGGCCTGCTCTACGTCGGGGACATCGGCGACAACCGCGGCGGCACCTGGGACCACGTGTGGATCTACCGCTTCCAGGAGCCGAGCCGACTCGGTGATGTCACCGTCAAGGCAACGCAGTTCACGGTGCGGTACGAGGACGGGCCGCGCGACGCCGAGTCCCTGATGGTCCATCCGGTGACGGGCCGCGTCTACATCGCGAGCAAGGACCAGAGCAAGGGCGCGCTGTACGAAGGCCCCGCGAAGCTGTCGACGGGCGGGGCCAACGTCTTCCGGCGGGTCGCGCCCGTCCCGTGGGTGACGGACGGGGCGTTCTCCCCGGACGGGAACCGGCTGACCCTGCGTGGCTACTTCACCGCCCGGACGTACCCGTGGAAGGACGGCCGGCCGGAGGGCGAGGGCGAGCGGGTGAACGCCCCGTGGCAGGGGCAGGCGGAGTCGGTGACCTACACGGTGGACGGCTCGACGCTCATGTTCGGCTCGGAGGGCACCAACAGCAAGGTGATCGCGGTCCCGGTGGCCGCGGCGGCGCCGTCCGGCGGTTCCGCCTCGCCGCAACCGGGATCTCCACCGGACGCGGCGACCTCACCGGGCCCGACGGGCGGCTTCGGCAAGGGCGCCCTGGTCCTCGCGGGCGGCCTGGCCCTGGTCTTCGGTGCGAAGCGCCTCTTCCGGCGCCGCACGCAGGACTGACGGAGCCGACGGGGCTGACGGAGCCGACGGGGCTGACGGGGCGGGACCTCGCGCACCGCGCCGCCGCGGGCCCGCGGGGGTCACGCGTGTCCGAGGTCCGGGTCCGCGGCCTGGGCGTCCGGGGCCGGAACCGAGCCCGTGTCGGCGGCCGGCCGCAGTGCGAACTCGTCCGAGGCCATCGAGTCCAGGACCGGCGGGGCCGGCCGCAGCGGCGCCGGCATGACCGCGGCCTCGGAGTGGCCGCCGCAGCCGTAGGACAGCGACACCAGGCGTCCGTCGGCCGGGCTGAACTCGTTCGCGCAGACGCCGAAGGCCTGGCCGAGCGAACCGCCGACGGCGACGAGGAAGCCGCAGGAGACACAGGACGCCGGGGCGGCCTGCGCCATCGGGGTCTTCGCCCCGAAGGACTCGTCCCAGCGGTCGGCCGCGCCGTGCAGCCCGTAGCGGGAGAGCACGCGCGCCCGGCGCATGCCGAGTTCCTCGGCGACCGCCGTGATGGATCCGCGGGCCGGAACGGTCACACGGTCGGTGACGTCGGCGTCCTCCGCCTCGACGAGTTCGGCCATCTCGGTGGAGACCACGGAGTTCGGCGGCGGGGCGTCCTCGTCCGACCAGCCCGGCTCCAGCCTCAGGTCATCGGCCTCGGTGGGCAGCAGGTCGCCCGGGCCCATGTCGCCGGGGCGCAGCCGGTCGCTCCACGGCACCCACTCGGGGGCCAGCAGGGCGTCGTCGCCGGGGAGCAGCACCGTTTCGTCGAGGGTGACGTTCTTGGCCCGGGAGGCGCGGGCCACGGTGACGGCCCAGCGCCAGCCGCGGTATCCCGGTTCCTTCGACTCGAAGAAGTGGGTGACGACGCGGTCGCCCTCCGCCACGGCGGAGACGTGCGCGCCCACCACACCGGGGAAGGCGGCCTCCTCGGCGGCCGCGCGGGCGAGTTCCACCGCCTCGACGCACAGGCGGTCGGGGGTACGCGGGGTACGGCTTCGCGTCGTCGCAGCACTCACTGGTCTCGTTCTCTCCTACGCCGTCTCACGTGTGCGCCGTCCGTACTGTCGTCCACAACGACCCGGTGGTGCTGTCCGTACGAGGCGCGGGCGGAGCGGACCAGAGGGCCGCGTCGACGTCCGCACCCGATCGGACTCCGGGCACACCCCACTGCGATCCATTCTGCGGGATCACGAAGAGGCGCGCGGCCAGGAGCAACCGCCGGTGGCGCGCTACGCACGCTACCTCCTCTCAAGCCCTGGGCACACATGCAAGGTCCGATTCGCGGACAAGCCGCCGGTTCCGCGACGCGCCGGGAGGCGTCCGCGGGGGCCCGGGTGGGGCACTATGTCGAGTGTGGCACCCGCACGGTCGTCCGACGACGGCTCGGGACCGGCCAGGCGGGCCGGCCGGGCTGTCGGGCGTGCTCTGCACCGTCCGATCACCGGTCCGGCCAAGGGGATCCGGCGGGCCACGCACGCGCACGGAGCGGGCGAGTCGGGCCTGGGCAAGCTGATCGAGCTGCACGCGATCAACGGCGCGGGCGACATGATGATCACGGTGGCACTGGCGTCGACGGTGTTCTTCTCCGTGCCGACGGACGAGGCGCGGGGCCGGGTGGCCCTGTACCTGGCGATCACGATGGCGCCCTTCACGGTGCTGGCCCCGGTGATCGGTCCGCTGCTGGACCGGCTGCCGCACGGCCGCAGGGCCTCGATGGCGGCGGCGATGCTGGCGCGGGCGCTGCTCGCCGTGACCATGTCGGGAGCGGTGGCCACGGGGGGTCTGCAGCTGTATCCGGCGGCACTGGGCGTGCTGGTGGCGTCCAAGTCGTACGGAGTCGTACGCAGTGCCGTGGTCCCGCGGCTGCTCCCACCGAAGTTCTCACTCGTCAAGGCGAACTCCCGGGTCACGCTGGCCGGTCTGCTGGCCACGGGCGCAGCGGCGCCGGTGGCTGCCGGGCTGAACTCGATCGGGCCGCAGTGGCCGCTGTACGGGGCCTGCGTCGTCTTCCTGGTCGGCACCTTCGCCGCGTTCACGCTGCCGCACAAGGTGGACGAGGCGAAGGGCGAGCGCCGCGCCCGGCTGTCGACGCACGAGGCGCACTCGAAGCGGCCGGGGCTGCGGACGGTCAGCCGCAGCGTGCTGTGCGGGCTGCTGGCGAACGCGGCGATGCGCGGACTGTCCGGATTCCTGATCTTCTTCCTGGCGTTCCTGCTGCGCGAGCACCCGCTGGCGGGGCAGAGCGCGGCGGTGTCCCTGGGCATCGTCGGCGTGTCGGCGGGGGTGGGCAACGCCTGCGGGACGGCGGTGGGCGCGTGGCTGCGGGCGCGGGCGCCGGAGGCGATCGTCGCGTCGGTGCTCTGCGTGACGCTGGGGGTGGCGGTGCTGGCGGCCGTCTTCTACAGCGGGCTGTTCGTGGCGGTGCTGGCCGCGACGGCGGGCTTCTGCCAAGCGCTGGCGAAGCTGTCGCTGGACGCGATGATCCAGCGGGACGTGCCGGAGGCGGTGCGGACCTCCGCGTTCGCCCGTTCGGAGACGCTGCTCCAGGTGGCGTGGGTGATGGGCGGGGCGATCGGCATCGCGCTGCCGCTGAACGGCGTACTGGGCATGTCGGTGGCGGCGGCGATCGTCGCGCTGGGCGCGGCCATGGCAGTCCGCGGCGTCATCTCGGCCCCTCGCCACCACTCCCGGCAACGCCCGTCCCGCCCCAGCGTGGCCTGACCCCCCGGCTCCCGCCCGTCGCGGCCGCGCCCGTACGGGCGCGGTGGCGACGACACGCGCACGGTTCCCGGCGGGAGTCACGCCCGCCCCCCGGTGGAACCCTGACGACGGCACGCCCGCCCCGGTGGGGAGCCACAGGGCGCCACGCCCACCCCCGAACGGCCACCCGGCCGGAAGCCGAACGGCGGCGCGCCGCGGGCCTGCGGTACCCCGTGCAGCGGCGCAGCCCAGGGGCCCGATAGCCTTCGGCTCATGACCGCACCGCTTTTCTCGGGTAGGGCCCGCCGCAGCGTCGCGGCCCTCGGAGCCGTGTCCGCCGGCCTCCTCCTTCTCTCCGCCTGCGACAAGCCGACCCCGCTCGCGACCGTGACGGTCGGCAGCGAGTCGGTTTCCGCCGAGGCCACTTGCCACAACGACGGCAAGGAGCTCTCCGTGGACGAGGTCCAGGAGTGCCTCACGAACCTGAAGAACCCCAAGACCATCGAGTACGGCCGCGGCGACACGCTGCGGCTCGGCGTCGAGCCGGCGATCGTCGAGGACGGCAAGCGCTGGTCGGCGGTGCTCGACGGCCAGCCGATCACCGAGCCCTCGTCGAACACCTACCGCAGCTTCCCCGGCGCCGACGTCTTCGCGACGGGCGGCCAGGGCGAGGCCCCGACCTCGAAGAGGCTGGCGTTCCTGCAGATCGACGAGGCCGGCAAGCCGCTTGCCGTCTGGTCCTTCAACCTCAAGCTCAAGTAACCGGGCGACACCGGTGCGCGCGCTCGTCGTGACGGCGGTGGGGGCGGAGTCGGACTCCGTCCTCGCCGGTCTGACCCCTCATCCGGACAGTCCCGGTCCCGAGCCGCGCACGCTCCCCCCGGGGCGTCCCCGGACGCAGTCCGGGGCGGGATACCCCGTCACCCGCCGGGACCTGCCGGGCATCGCCCTCGACGTGCTCGTCGGCGGCGTCGGTCCCGCGGCGGCCGCCGCGGGCACGGCCACGGCGCTGGCCCTCGGCGAGTACGAGCTCGTCGTCAGCGCCGGCATCGGCGGCGGGTTCGCGCCCGCCGCGCCGGTCGGCTCCCTGGTGGTCGCGGACGCGATCGTCGCCGCCGACCTCGGGGCACAGACCCCCGAAGGGTTCCTCGACGTGGCGGCGCTGGGCTTCGGGCACAGCGTGCACCTGCCGCCCGCCGAACTGGCCGCCCGGGCCGCGGAGGCGACCGGGGCCCTGCTGGCGCCCGTACTGACCGTGTCCACCGTGACCGGAACCGCCGACGGGGCGGCCGCTCTCACGGCCCGGCACCCGCTGGCCGGTGCCGAGGCCATGGAGGGCTTCGGGGTGGCGGAAGCGGCCGCCGCGTACGGCCTGCCCGTGCTGGAGATCCGCGCCGTGTCCAACACCGTGGGACCGCGCGACCGTGCCGCCTGGCGGATCGGGGACGCGCTGGCGGCGCTCGCCGAAGGCTTCCGCGTGCTCGGGCCCGTACTCGCGAACTGGGGAGAACGCCATGAGCAACACCACCACCGTGGCCGACGGTGAAGCGCTGAAGATCGCCTATTCGCCCTGCCCGAACGACACGTTCGTCTTCGACGCATGGGCGCACGGCCGGGTACCGGGCGCCCCGGCACTGGACGTCACCTTCGCGGACATCGACATCACCAACGGGATGGCCGAGCGCGGCGAACTGGACGTGCTGAAGGTGTCGTACGCGGTGCTGCCGTGGGTGCTGGAGGAGTACGCGCTGCTGCCCTGCGGCGGTGCGCTCGGGCGCGGCTGCGGACCGCTGGTCCTGACCCGGGAGCCCGGCCTGGACCTGGTGGGGAGGACCGTCGCGGTGCCGAGCGAGCGCTCCACCGCCTACCTGCTGTTCCGGCTGTGGGCGGCGGACGTGCTGCCGGAGGGCGTCGGCGAGGTGGTCGTCCTGCCGTTCCACGAGATCATGCCGGCGGTGCGCGACGGCCGGGTGGACGCCGGACTGGTCATCCACGAGGCCCGGTTCACCTACCAGGACTACGGGCTGCACTGCCTGGCCGACATGGGCGAGCACTGGGAGTCCGCCACCGGCCTGCCGATCCCGCTCGGCGCGATCATCGCGAAGCGCTCGCTGGGGGCGGAGCGGCTGCGCGAGCTGGCCGCATCGGCGCGCGCCTCCGTTCGGATGGCCTGGGACGACCCGCAGGCCTCCCGCCCGTACGTGCGCGCACACGCTCAGGAACTGGACCCGGTCGTCGCCGACCAGCACATCGGGCTGTACGTCAACGAGTTCACGGCGGACCTGGGCGAATCCGGCTACGCGGCGGTGCGCGGGCTGCTGACGAGGGCCGCGGCCGAGGGGCTGGTACCGGCCATCGCGCCGGACGCGCTCGCCTTCCCGTAGCCGGTGCGGGCGCCGTACGCGACGGCGCCCCGCCGCTCGCAGGAAACCCTGTACGAGGGGCGGGGCGCAGGTGCCTACGCGGTCAGACGTCGAGCTGGTCGGCCACCGCGCGCAGCAGACCGGCGATCTTCGTGCCGTGCGCCTTGTCGGGGTAGCGGCCGCGCTCCAGCATCGGGGTGATGTTCTCCAGCAGGGTGGTGAGGTCCTGCACGATCGAGGCGAGCTCGTCGGGCTTGCGGCGCTGGGCGGCCGCTACGGACGGCGCCGGATCCAGCACGGTCACCGAAAGTGCCTGGTCACCGCGTTGTCCGGCGACGACACCGAACTCGACTCGCTGACCGGGCTTGAGGGCATCGACCCCGGCGGGGAGCACCGACGAGTGGACGAAGACGTCGCCGCCGTCGTCACGGGAGAGAAAGCCGAAGCCCTTCTCACTGTTGAACCACTTGACCTTGCCGGTAGGCACGTCCGTCCTCTGTCCTTGTGCTCGTCGGGGGTCCGAAGGGCCGCGAACGGCTCCGGACAACAGCGCAGCGGGTCATGTGTGACCCGCCACCTCAAGGCTAATGGTCGGGGACCGGGTGACAAGACGTTCCCCGGTCCTTCACGGTCGGCTGCTTCGGCCAGGGAACTACCCTGGTGAGGTGACTGTTACTCCTCATGCGGACGAAGCACGGCCCGGCGACGGACTGGTCAGGGCCGGCGGCATCGTGTTCATCGCCGGTGCCGTGGCCACTCTGGCCACGATGGCCCCGCTGTTCCTCGGCACCGACCCGTTCCCGTCGTACGCGTGGGCCGTGTGCATGCTGATGGGCGTCGGCTTCGCGATCTCCGCCGCGGGCGTGCTGCGCTCGGCGGCCGCACAGCGCAACGCGGCGCGCGCCTCCCAGGAGCCCCGGGCCCTGCCCGGCCGCACGCCCTAGACGGGCTGCGCGGCGACGTACCGCGCGAGCCACTGCGGCAGCGCGGTGAGGTCCGCCAGCACCACGTCCGCGCCCGCGGCGCGCAGTTCCGGCTCCGGGCACGGGCCGGTCGGCACCGCCACGGACAGTGCACCGGCCGTCCGGGCACCGCGTACGTCACCGATGTGGTCGCCGACGTAGATCTGCGCCCCGTGCTCGCGCAGCGCACCCGCCTTGGCCTCCGCCCACAGCCAGCCGATCACCGCGTCCGGCTCGATGCCGAGGTGCTCCAGGTGCAGGCGGGCGTTGGGCTCGTGCTTGGCGGTGACGACGATCGCGCGGCCGCCCATCGCCTGGACGGCGGCGACGGCCTCGCGGGCGCCGGGCATGGCCGGGGTCGGCGCGATGGCGTGGTCGGGGTAGATCTCCCGGTAGCGGTCCGCCATGGCCGGGATCTCGGCCTGCGGGAACCAGTACGCCAGCTCCTCGTCCAGCGGCGGGCCCAGGCGGGTGACCGCCGCGTCGGCGTCGATGTACGTCCCCGTCTCGGCCGACAGCGCCCGGTAGGCGGCGTGGATCCCCGGGCGGGAGTCGATCAGGGTCATGTCGAGGTCGAAGCCGACGGTGAGGTTCATACCGCCCATTGTGCCGAGGGCAGCGGACGGTGGTGGACGGTGCGGCGAACCTTCCCGGAACTCGTGTTCAACCTTTTCGACGCGGCGCGGGACTTTGGGCCCGGCTACCGGCGGGACGGGATACGGGACCAGGGCCCCCGACCGGAGGCCGGACACCACGCGACAGCCGGCGGCCTCGACTTCGAGACCTTCGCCCGGCGTCGCCTCAGCGCCGGCGCGCCCGCCACACCAGGTACAGCACGGACGCCAGCGCGGCGCCCCGCAGCAGCCACGGCCACATCCCCTGAACCGCGCCGCCGACCTGGTCGTCGGCGAGGCTCTCGCCCCACGTGCCGTTGGTACGGCCCCATAGCCACACCGCGGCGCCCGCGAGGAACACTCCGGGCGGCCCGAAGACGGCCCACTTGCGTTCGGCGGGCCCCAGCACCCGGGAGGCGTACGGCAGCAGCCAGCCGATGACGAGCAGCAGCCACTGCCCGCTGACGACACCGGCGACGAGGACCGCCGCGGCCAGCAGCAGGAAGGCGTTGGGCCGCGGACGGGCCGGAGCCGTGGCCTCCTCCGGCTGCGCCCCGGCCTCCGCGGCGGCCGCCGCCTTCGCCCGCCGCCGCTCGCGCAGGAACCGTACGAGGGTCCGCGTACGCGAGTCCGGCGGCCCGGGTGCACCCGCTGCCCCCGCCGCCTCCTCCTCGGCGTCCTGCCCCGGCTCCTTCTCGAACGGGCCCGGCATCTCGATGCCGCCCGCGAAGCCCTCGACCTGCGGGCCGCGTCCGTAGCTGCCGGGCGTCATCCGCCACCAGTCGGGCTCGGCGCCGCCGGACGGTCCGAGCTCGTCCAGCCCGGCCAGGTGCGGCGGCACGTTCTGCGCCTCGGGCTCCTGCTCGGGCGCCGGCCGCGGCGGGGGCACCCCGGGCAGGCGCAGTCGGCCGGCGGCCCGCTGGGCGGGCACCGACGGGACCTGCTCGGCGGGGCCTGCGGCGGAAGCCGCGCCCTGCCGGGAGCCGAGGGCGTCCAGGACCTCCTCGGGCGTGCCGATGCGTTCCAGGATGCGGCGTACGGCCGCCGGGGTCTCCGGGTCGTACTTGGCGCGCCGACGGTCGATCTCGTCCCGCAGGCCCGCCACGAGCCTCATCCGGTCACCGGAGGCGAGGTGCCGTCGTTGCGCCAAGTCCCCGACGGCGCTCAGATATTCGTAGACCAGGTGGTCGCTTTCGATCCCCACGCCCAGGCTCCTCCCGTACCGCCTCTCCCGAAGGTAGCGCGTGCACCCGTGGAGCCGCCCCGGGCGCAGCGGATACCGTTGGCCGGATGGGGACCGGCCGACACGACCGGCCGACGCGACCGGGAGGCGACTGTGCCCGAGCCAAGCACTGCTGCGGGAGCTCCGGAGAACGGGACCGGGACGACGTCCCCGCGCTCCCTCGCCGAGGCGCTGCGCGCCCGCGACGACGCCGCGCTCTGTGCCCTGCTGCACTCCCGCCCGGACCTGCTGAACCCGGTCCCGGGCGACGTGACCCAGCTCGCCACGCGCGCCGGGACCCGGGCCTCGGTGGTGCGGGCCCTGGAGCGGCTGGACCGGTTCACCCTGCAGACGGTCGAAGCCCTCGCCGTGGCCCCCGACCCATGCCCGTACCCGGTGCTGGAGGGGCTGCTGACCGGCGGCGAGGACGAGCGGGCCCGTACCGCGCTCCCCCGGGCCCTGGCCACCCTGCGCGACCAGGCCCTGGTGTGGGGCGCCGAGGACCGGCTGCGTCTGGTGCGCACCGCCCGCGAGCTGCTCGCACCATCCGCGCAGCGGCCTTCGCCGACCGGACTGGGGCCGACCGTCGCCGAGGCCACCGCCGGGATGTCGCCGACGCGAGTGCAGGAGATCGTGGCGGCGGCCGGGCTGCCCGCCACGCACGACCCGGTCTCCGCGGTCACGGCGCTGACCGCGCTGTTCACCGACCCGGAACGGATGTCCGCGCTGCTGGACGAGGCCCCGGCCGAGGCGCACCAGGTGCTGGGCCGGCTGGTGTGGGGTCCGCCGTACGGAGAGGTGACCCCGAACCCGGCACCGCCGGTGCGCTGGCTGCGCGACCGGGGTCTGCTGTTGCCCGCGACGGCACGGACCGTGGTCCTGCCGCGGGAGGTGGCACTGCACCTGCGCGGCGGCCTCGCCCACCGGGACACCTCACCGGTGGCTCCGCCGGTGACCGCGCACCGCGAGCACCGGCCGCCGCTCGTGGACGCGAACGCCGCCGGCCAGGCGCTGGCCGCGCTGGCCACCGTCGAGGAGCTGGTGAAGTCCTGGGAGCACACCGGTCCGCCGGTGCTGCGGGCGGGCGGGCTGTCCGTAAGGGACCTGAAGCGGGCCGCGGCAGCCCTGGACACCACCGAGGCGTCCGCGGCGTTCTGGATCGAACTGGCCTACGCGGCCGGGCTGCTGGCCAGCGACGGGGAGGCCGACGAGCGGTACGCGCCCACCCCGGCCTTCGACGACTGGCGCGAACTGCCGCCCGCCGAACGGTGGTCGGCGCTGGCCGCCGCCTGGCTGCCGGCGACCCGTACGGCCGGCCTGGTCGGCGAGCAGGACGCGAAGGCGCGCACCCTGTCGGCGCTCGGCCCCGAACTGGACCGCTCCGCCGCGCCCGAGGTGCGCCGGCGCGTCCTGGAACTCCTCGCGGACCTGCCGGAGGGCGGCTCCCCCGATGCGGAGGCGGTGCTGGCGCGGCTCGCGTGGGAGCGTCCCGTGCGCACGCCGAGCGACCTGCGGGCCCGGCTGGCGGGCTGGGCGCTGACCGAGGCGGAGGTCCTCGGGGTGACCGGCAGGGGCGCCCTGTCGGGGCCCGGCCGGGCCCTGCTGGAAGACCGGGACCCGGCGCCGCTCCTGGCACCGCTGCTGCCGGAGCCGGTCGACCACGTACTGCTGCAGGCGGACCTGACGGCGGTGGCGCCGGGACCGCTGCGCCGCCCGCTCGGGGACACCCTCGCGGTGCTCGCCGACGTGGAGTCCAAGGGCGGGGCGACGGTGTACCGCTTCACTCCGGGATCGGTGCGGCGGGCGCTGGACGCCGGCCATGCCGCCGCCGACCTGCACGCCTTCCTCAAGGAGCACAGCCGTACGCCGGTGCCACAGCCGCTGGCGTACCTGATCGACGACGTGGCCCGCCGGCACGGACACCTGCGGGTCGGCGCGGCCTCCTCGTACGTGCGCTGCGACGACGACGCGATGCTGGGCGAGATCCTGGCGGACAAGCGCTCGGCGGGGCTGGGGCTGCGCCGATTGGCGCCCACGGTGCTGGCCGCGCGGGCCGAACCGACCGCGCTGCTGGAGGGCCTGCGGGCGATGGGGTACGCGCCGGCCGCGGAGTCCGGTACCGGCGACGTGCTGGTGGCACGGGCCGACGCCCACCGCACACCGGCCCGCTCGGCACCCGTACCGGTACCGGACGGTCCGCCGGTGCCGGACGCGACGCTGCTCGGGGCGGCCGTACGGGCGATCCGTGCGGGCGACCTGGCGGCGACGGCGGTCCGCAAGGAGCCGGGGCCGGCCGCCGCCGTGCCGGGCGATCTCCCGCGCACGAGCGCGGCGGAGACGCTGGCGACGGTACAGGCGGCGGCCCTGACGGGGTCGGCGGTGTGGATCGGCTACGTGAACGCGGACGGCGCCGCGAGCCAGCGGGTCATCGCCCCGGTGCGCGTCGAGGGCGGCTTCGTCACGGGCTACGACCACACGGCGGACGAGGTCCGCACCTACGCCCTGCACCGCGTGACCGGCGTGGCGGAACTGGCGGACGAACACCTCTGAGACGAGCCGTGGCGGCGATCGGGGCGCGAGGGTCCGGGAGCGGTGCCCCCGTGACGGTCCCTCACGGTGCGGAAAACGGCTGGCCGGGCCGCCGGGCGCTCGGCACGCTGGGATCATGCAAGCCGTACCGCACCGCCGGATCCGCGCCGCCCACACCGACACCACCCTCACCGTCTACCAGGCCTACGCACCCCGTCTCGGGGTCCCGGCCGCCCGCGACAACCGCTTCCCGCCCGCCTGGAAGCGCGAGCGGATGACGTGGATCAAGCCGTCGTTCCTGTGGATGATGTACCGCTGCGGCTGGGCCACCAAGGCCGACCAGGAAACGGTACTGGCGGTCGAGATCACCCGCGAAGGCTTCGACCGGGCACTGCGCGGGGCCTGCCTGTCGCACTTCGAGGCGGGCGTACACGCCGACCGGGCGTCCTGGCAGGAGTCGCTGCGCGCGGCGCCCGCCCGCGTGCAGTGGGACCCCGAGCGCGACCTGCACCTGAACCCGCTGCCGTACCGCTCGCTCCAGCTGGGCCTGTCGGGTCCGGCGTCGCGGGCGTACGCCGACGCGTGGACGGTCTCCATCCGCGATGTGACCCCGCTGGTCCGGGAGATCCACGGCCTGCTCCGGTCGGGCGCGGAGGGGGCCGAGGACGCGGCCCGCGCCCTGCTGCCGGTGGAGACCCCCTACCCGTCGGGTCCGCTGGAGCACCTGGGCGCGTGAGCGCCCGCCCTGCGGTGCCGTGCGGTGGTGCCGTGCCGTGCCGTCAGTCCCGGATGAGCAGGACGACGAAGCCCGCGACGGCACCCACCAGCAGGGCGAGCAGGGAGTACTGGGGCCGTGATGCGCGCAGTACCGGGAGGTGGTGGTCGACGGCATAGCGGCCGGGCCCGGTGAGCGTGAGGGCGATGACCGAGGCGAAGAGCACCACTTCGAGTTCCACGCCCTTGGGCGGGAAGTAGGCACCGAAGCCGCGGACCTCGAGGATGTTGATGAAGACGCCGGTCAGGGCGGCGCCGGCGAGCGGGGTCAGCAGGCCGAGGGCCAGACCCAGGCCGCCGAGGGTTTCGGAGAGACCGGCGATGACGGCCATGGCGTCCCCGGCGGGATAGCCGGCCGTGGAGAAGCCCTTGCCGGTCGCGGTGAGGCCCGGGCCGCCGAACCAGCCGAAGAGCTTCATCGTGCCGTGGGCGGCCATGGTGAGGCCGACGACGAGACGCAGCAGGAGCAGGCCGACGTCGTGGACGACCGTGGCGGCGGGCGGCGAGGGGTCGAGGAGGCGCGACCGGTCGAACCGCGTGGAGGTCATGAGCGTCCGTTCGTCAGGAGGTTCCGGTCCCCCCGGTCGCCTGAGCGACGGCCACCCTATGACAGCACTTTCGCGATCATCGGGCCGCAACGTCGCGGGGCGGCGTCCTCGACCCGTTCGGCCCCGTCCCCGGCCTGCTGCGCGCGGGACTGGGCGGCTGACCCGCCGGGGCGACGTGTTCCCAGCTCCGGCGCCGTACGGCACACTGGAGGTTTGACCTGAGTGAAACGGGGCGCCGCGCGTGAATGGTCCACTTATCGTCCAGAGCGACAAGACCCTCCTGCTGGAGGTCGACCACGAGCTCGCCGGAGCCGCGCGCCGCGCCATCGCTCCGTTCGCCGAGCTGGAGCGGGCACCCGAGCACATCCACACCTACCGGATCACCCCGCTCGGGCTGTGGAACGCCCGGGCCGCCGGGCACGACGCCGAGCAGGTCGTCGACGCGCTCGTGGAGTACTCCCGCTACCCGGTGCCGCATGCGCTGCTCGTCGACGTCGCCGAGACCATGGCCCGGTACGGCCGCCTCACCCTCTCCAAGCACCCCGTGCACGGCCTGGTGCTGACCAGCACCGACCGGCCGGTGCTGGAGGAGATCCTGCGGTCGAAGAAGATCACCCCGCTGGTCGGGGCGCGGCTCGACCCGGACACCGTGGCCGTGCACCCCTCCGAGCGCGGACAGATCAAGCAGACGCTGCTCAAGCTGGGCTGGCCCGCCGAGGACCTCGCCGGCTACGTCGACGGCGAGGCGCACCCGATCGACCTGGCGGAGGACGGCTGGGCACTGCGCCCGTACCAGCAGCAGGCCGTCGAGGGCTTCTGGCACGGCGGCTCCGGCGTGGTCGTGCTGCCCTGCGGCGCCGGCAAGACGCTCGTCGGCGCGGGCGCGATGGCGAAGGCCAGGGCGACCACGCTGATCCTGGTCACGAACACCGTGTCGGCTCGCCAGTGGAAGCACGAGCTGGTCAGGCGGACGTCGCTGACGGAGGACGAGATCGGCGAGTACTCCGGCACCCGCAAGGAGATCCGGCCGGTCACGATCGCCACGTACCAGGTCCTGACGACGAAGCGGAAGGGCGTCTACCCGCACCTGGAGCTCTTCGACTCCCGGGACTGGGGCCTGATCGTCTACGACGAGGTGCACCTGCTGCCCGCGCCGGTTTTCAAGTTCACCGCCGACCTGCAGGCGCGGCGCCGGCTGGGCCTGACGGCGACGCTGGTGCGCGAGGACGGGCGGGAGTCGGACGTCTTCTCACTGATCGGGCCGAAGCGGTTCGACGCCCCGTGGAAGGAGATCGAGGCGCAGGGCTACATCGCGCCCGCCGACTGCGTGGAGGTCCGGGTCAACCTGACCGAGTCCGAGCGCCTGGCGTACGCGACCGCCGAGACGGAGGAGAAGTACCGCTTCTGCGCGACGACGGCGACGAAGCGGAAGGTCACCGAGGCGCTGGTGCGCAAGCACCGGGGCGAGCAGACCCTCGTCATCGGGCAGTACATCGACCAGCTCGACGAGCTTGGTGAGCACCTGGGCGCGCCCGTCATCAAGGGCGAGACCTCCAACGCGCAGCGCGAGAAGCTCTTCGACGCCTTCCGCGAGGGCGAGATCAGCGTGCTGGTCGTCTCGAAGGTCGCGAACTTCTCCATCGACCTGCCGGAGGCCACGGTCGCCATCCAGGTGTCGGGCACCTTCGGTTCGCGCCAGGAGGAGGCGCAGCGCCTGGGCCGTGTCCTGCGCCCGAAGGCGGACGGCCACGAGGCGCGTTTCTACTCGGTCGTCGCGCGCGACACGATCGACCAGGACTTCGCCGCGCACCGGCAGCGGTTCCTCGCCGAGCAGGGGTACGCCTACCGGATCATGGACGCCGACGAGCTGCTGGCGAACGACTGACCGTCCGGTTGCGGGCGGTGCGGACCCGCGCGACGAGCACGGTGAGCAGCGGGACGCACCAGACCCACAGGCCCGGCCCGTCCAGCACGAGGGCGCGGCCGGTGGCGGCCAGGTGCCGGGACCAGAACGCGGCGGATTCCTCGGGCAGGACCAGCCGTCCGAGCAGGGCGGTGCCGGCCAGGGCGGCCAGTGCCGTCAGTCCGGCCCGCACCCGGCGGGTGGCCAGCAGGTACGGGACGAGGACCGCCGGGGTCAGGGTGATCCCGGCGGCGGTTCCCAGTGCGAAGCCCTTGCCGAGCGCGGCACCGGGGCGGGCCAGGTCCCACAGGACCAGGCAGGCGAGGGCGAGGTTGACCTGACCGGGGAGCGGGGCCTGGAACAGCGGCTCCAGCCACAGACCGGCGATGGTGGCGGCCAGGACGGGCGCGGTCCTGGCCGGCAGTCCCGCGAGCCGGCAGGACAGGGCGATCAGCAGGGCGAGCAGGGCGGCGTTGCCGAGGAGGAGCACGGCTTTCAGTAACCCGGTCGGCAGCCAGGCCGCCGGGGTGAACAGGATCGCCGCGAACGGCGGGTACCCGGCGGGTGGGCGCCATTCGGCGGCGGAGAGGCCCCGGGCCAGGTCGTCGGCCATCGGGACGCGCAGGGCGATGCAGAGCACGCCCAGTACGAGCAGCGAGCCCGTCGCCAGCACACCGGCGAGGGACGACGGCGAGCGGCTGGGAGCGGGGCTCAAGGTCACGCGCGTGACCCTAGTGGATCTACGCGTTCACCCTCAGCTCATTGCAACGCATAAGGGGATTCCGCAGTGCATTCAGCGTCAGATTGATTGCAACGACTGCCAAATATCCCTTATAGAGAAGCCCTCATGACCCTCTCAAGCTTGTTGCCCGATCAGTGAACGCAATGTAGCTTCAAAAGCGTTCAGCATGTTCCGAACGCGAGGCGACGGGGAGATTCATCATGGGCAAGAGCAGGGACGGCTTCCACGGAGCGGGGCTGCGCAAGGTGCGCGACGTGCTGGCACGACACGTCGACTCCGGCAGGATCCCCGGAGTGGTCGCCCTGATCGGACGCGGTGAGGAGACGCACGTCGAGGCGATCGGGACGATGCGCCACGAGGGCGGCGCGCCGATGAGCCGGGACACGATCTTCCGTATGGCGTCGACCTCGAAGCCGGTCACCATGGCGGCCTCGATGGCGCTCCTCGACGACTGCGCGCTGCGGCTCGACGACCCGGTGGACCACTGGCTGCCCGAACTCGCCGGCCGCCGGGTGCTGCGGCGCATCGACGGCCCCGTCGACGACACCGAGCCCGCCCGGCGCCCGATCACCGTGCGGGACCTGCTGACCTCCACCTTCGGCCTCGGCATCGACCTGACGGCACTGGGCTCCCCGATCATGAACGCGATCTTCGAAGGAGGCGTCTTCAGCCAGGGCGCGGTACCGCTGCCCGAACAGGACGAGTGGATGCGCCGCCTCGGCGCACTGCCGCTGATGCGCCAGCCGGGCGAGCACTGGCAGTACCACCTCAGCCACGACGTCCTCGGCGTACTCGTCTCACGCGTCACGGGCAAGCCGTTCGAGGCGTTCCTGCGCGAGCGCGTCCTCGACCCGCTCGGGATGAAGGACACCGGATTCCACGTGCCCGCCGACACGATCGACCGGCTGCCGCCCAGCTACGCCCCCGACCCTCGGACCGGGGAGTTCACCGTCTGGGACGAGGCGGAGGGCGGTCAGTACAGCGCGCCTCCCGCCTTCCAGGCGGGCGGTGGCGGGCTGGTCTCCACCGTGGACGACTACCACGCCTACTTCCGGATGCTGCTGCACCACGGCACGCACGCGGCCGAGCGGATCCTGTCCCGGCCCGCCGTCGAGCTGATGACCACCAACCGGCTCACCCCCGAACAGGAGGCCGCCCGGTCGGCCCTGGCCCGGGGCGCCGTCCACGTGTCCTTCGGCCAGGGGCAGCAGGGCGGCTGGGGCTTCGGAATGGCGGTGCGCACCTACCGCGGCGACTACGCGCCCGTCGGCCAGTTCGGCTGGGACGGCGGGACCGGGACCTCGGTGTACGCCGACCCGGAGAACGGGCTCACGGGCATCCTGCTCACCCAGGTCGGGCTGACCACCGCCGCACCGGCGCAGCTCATCCACGACTTCTGGACCACGGTCTACCAGGCGATCGACGCCTGACACCGGGGCCGGAGGGCGGAGGCAGGGGCCGGGGTTACGCAGGACCGCCTCAGCGGCGTATGACGCCCGCGTCCTCGGCGTACTCGCCCAGCACGACGACGCTCACAGCGGCCGTCGCGAACACCTTCACGGCGTGCAGCATGCTGCCGAGACGGTGGCGGGGCGTGGAGTCGGAGAGGGCGGTGGCGCCGCTCGGGCGGCTGCCCCGCATCGGGGTGAAGGTTGCGGTGCTCATGAATCCATGGTGCTCCGCCGCCACCGGATCCACATCGGCCCCGGGGCCCCATTCCAGGGCTCCCGGCCTCCTCCTCCCGGCGTACACCAGGCCCGGGCGGGTCTCCCGGAAGTCTGACACTCCCGGGTACGACACCCGTTCGGAGGTTCCGGCCGCGGCGGGCTTCCGGCCCGGTCAATGCGTTCGCGCGGGCGCGCCGCGCTGGCTAGAATCTCCGCTCTTGCCGCCTCCCACCGCCTCATCGGGGAGAGCCGCCTGCCGGCCGGAAACCGGGGGCATCTGTTCCGTACCAGCAGCTGGAGGCACTCCCGTGTCCGCGTACGCCCCCGAGACCAACCCCGACGACGCGGCCCCGCCCGCCGACCCGCTCGGCCGCGAACGGGCCCACCTCACCGCCTCGCGTTCCGCCCTGCGCGCCATGCGCGAGGACGTCGAGGCCCTCGACATCCGCGACGTCACCGCGAACTGGGTCAACGCGATCGTGCTCCAGGCCCAGATCGACGACCGCATCAAGGCCCTCGCCGACCTCGCCCACACCCCGCTCTTCTTCGGCCGCCTCGACTACCTCCACGCCCCCGGCGCCGACCTCGCCGAGGGCGCGGAGGGCGAGCAGTTCTACATCGGCCGCCGCCACGTCCACGACGCCGACGGCGACCCGATGGTCATCGACTGGCGCGCGCCCGTCTCCCAGCCGTTCTACCGGGCCTCCAAGAAGGACCCGCAGGACATCGGCCTGCGTCGCCGCTTCGGCTACACCGGCGGCGAGCTGACCGCGTACGAGGACGAGCACCTGTCCGACCCGGCCGAGGCGGCAGCCGTCAGCAAGCTGCTCCAGCAGGAGATCGAGCGCCCGCGCGTCGGCCCGATGCGGGACATCGTCGCCACGATCCAGCCCGAACAGGACGAGATCGTCCGCTCCGGCCTGTCCGGCTCCGTCTGCGTGCAGGGAGGCCCCGGCACCGGGAAGACGGCCGTCGGCCTGCACCGGGTGGCGTACCTGCTGTACGCGCACCGCGAGCGCCTCGCCCGCACCGGCACCCTCGTCATCGGGCCGAACCGTTCCTTCCTGCACTACATCGAGCAGGTCCTCCCGGCTCTGGGCGAGTTGGAGGTCAAGCAGGCCACCGTCGACGACCTGGTCGCCCGCGAGGGGCTGGAGGTCCGCGGCACCGATCCCGCCGAGACCGCCGTCGTCAAGGGCGACGCCCGCATGGCGGAGGTGCTGCGCCGCGCGGTGCGCTCGCACGTCGGCCGCCCGACCGAGCCCCTCGTAGTGGTCCGCGGCTCACGCCGCTGGCGGGTGCCGGCGTACGAGCTGGAGGAGATGGTCGAGGAACTGCAGAACCGCGACATCCGCTACGGCGCCGCCCGCGAGGCCCTCCCGCAGCGCATCGCGCACGCCGTCCTGGTGCGCATGGAGCAGGCGGGCGAGGCTCCGGACGACCGCGTCCAGGACGCGGTCGCCCGCAGCGCGGCCGTGAAGGCCGCCGTCAAGGAGGTCTGGCCGGCCGTCGAACCGGCGAAGCTGGTCCTGCGGCTGCTCTGCGACCCGGACTTCCTCGCCGAGCACGCGCAGGACGTCCTGACCGCGGACGAACAGAAGCTCCTGCTGTGGCCGAAGCCGTTCCGGAGCGTGAAGTCGGCGAAGTGGTCGGCGGCCGACCTGGTCCTCATCGACGAGGCGGCCGACCTGGTGGAACGCACCCATTCGCTGGGCCACGTCGTCCTCGACGAGGCGCAGGACCTCTCCCCCATGCAGTACCGGGCGGTGGGCCGGCGCTGCACGACCGGCTCGGCGACGGTCCTGGGCGACCTCGCGCAGGGCACCACGCCGTGGGCCACCCGCAGCTGGGACGAGGCCCTGACCCACCTGGGCAAGCCGCAGGCGGTGCTGGAGGAACTGACCGCCGGCTTCCGCGTGCCGCGCGAGGTGATCGCTTACGCCTCCCGCCTCCTGCCGTCGATCTCCCCGGGCCTGGCCCCGGTCTCCTCGGTCCGCGAGACCCCCGGCTCGCTCCGGGTGACCGCGGCGGACGACCTGACGGCGGCGGTGGTGGAAGCCTGTCGCGAGTCGCTGACCCACGAGGGCTCCATCGGCCTGATCGCGGCGGACGCCCGGATCCCCGCCCTGGCCGATGCCCTGCTCGCGGCAGACCTGCCGTACCTGTCCCCCGGCGAGGAGACGACCGCTCAGTCCCGCCTGACACTGGTCCCGGCGTCACTGGCGAAGGGCCTGGAGTACGACTACGTGGTCCTCGACGAGCCCGCGGCGATCGTCGACGGCGAACCGGACGAGCGGACCGGCCTGCGCCGCCTGTACGTCTGCCTCACCCGGGCCGTCTCGGGCTTGACGGCCCTCCACGCCTCACCCCTCCCGGCGGCCCTTGCCTGACCGCCGGCCCGGGGCGCACGGGACGGGGCGCACGGGACGGGGCGCCGCCTCGGACCGCGCGCCGCAAGGGACGGCGAGGCCTCCTCGCCGCGGCCCGGGCCGCGGACCTGTGCCCCGCACCTGCGCCCCGCGTTTCAGGCGCCGGCGGGCCCGGATTCGTCCAGTACGGCCCGCCACTCGGCGACGGCCGCCGCCGAGACGGGGCCGCCCCAGCCGTCGGGACGTGCGGCACCGCCGATGTGGAAGGCGTCGATCCCGCCCGCCCGCAGCACCGGCAGGTGCGCGAGCGTGAGCCCGCCGCCGACCAGGATCCGCGGCCCGTACCCCGGCTCGCCGCCCCGCGCCGCCTCCGCGAGCAGCACCGGCAGCCCCTCGCCGACCCCGGCCGCGGCCCCCGCGGTCAGGTAGGTGTCCAGGCCCGGCAGGTCGGCCAGCGCCTTGCGCAGCTGGTCCCGGTCCGCCGCGCGGTCGATCGCCCGGTGGAAGGTCCACGCGCAGCCGCCCAGCTCCGCGACGACCGCCTCGACGGCGGCCAGGTCGGGGCTACCGTCCGCGTCCAGGAAGCCGAGCACGAACTCCCGCGCCCCCTCGGCCCGCAGCTGCCGCGCCGTCGCCGCCAGGACGGAGACGTCCCCCGCGGCGAAGCCGTCGGCCTTCCGGATCATCACGCGCAGTGGGATGTCCACCGCTGCCCGGATCGCCGCGAACGCCTCGCGCGCCGGGGTGAGGCCGTCGGCGGCCATGTCGGTGACCAGCTCAAGGCGGTCCGCCCCACCTGCCTGGGCCGCGACCGCGTCCTCCACGTCGAGGGCGATCACCTCCAGGAGCGCACGGTTGCTCATTCGATCCCATCCTTCGGAAGAACGCTCAAATAGGTCTAGTCCAATATCCAGGGTACGGGTCTCCGGCCGCGCTCCACCAGCGCAATCACGCCACCCCCACAATGTGCGCATGGACACAGGCATTCCGAGCACCGACACCACGGCCCTCCGCGCCCGCTGGCGGGCCACCGTCGCCCAGGCCGGCGCCCCTGCCGACCTCGATCCGACCCCCTACGCCGACCGCCTGCTCAGCGCGTGGGCGGAGCCGCAGCGCCGCTATCACACCACTGCGCACCTGGCCGCCGTACTCGCGCACATCGACATACTGGCGCCGCACGCCGCCGACCTCGCGGCCGTCCGGCTCGCCGCCTGGTTCCACGACGCCGTCTACCGCCCGGACCGCTCCGAGAACGAAGAGCGCAGCGCCGCCCTCGCCGAGCGCGCCCTCCCCGAGCTCGGCATCGACGCCGCGCGCACCGCCGAGGTGGCCCGCCTGGTCCGGCTCACCGTCACCCACGATCCCGCCCCCGGCGACACCGACGGCGAGGTGCTCTGCGACGCCGACCTGGCCGTCCTGGCCGGCAGCCCGCAGGCGTACGCCGCCTACGCCGCCGCCGTCCGCCACGAGTACGGCTTCGTCCCCGACGACGCCTTCCGCACCGGCCGGGCCGACGTCCTGCGCCAGCTCCTGGACCTGCCCCGGCTCTTCCGCACGCCCCACGGCGCGGCGCACTGGGAGGCGCCGGCCCGCGCGAACCTGGCCGCCGAGCTGGCCACCCTGACCGCCGGGGGTTCACACGACTGACACACCGGGGGAATGTGATCCCGTTCGCACGGGTTGGTGACAGTCACGCCCGCAGATGCCGCCCGCCCCCGCATGCCCGTCGCCGTCTACGTCCTGAGACTGTCCGTCTTCGCGCTCGGCACCAGCGAATTCATGCTCTCCGGTCTGCTGCCGCCGATTGCCGACGACATGGGCGTGAGCATCCCGCAGGCGGGTCTGCTCATATCCGCCTTCGCCATCGGCATGGTCGTCGGCGCGCCCCTGCTGGCCGTGGCCACCCTGCGCCTGCCCCGCCGCACCACCCTCATCGCCCTCATCAGCCTCTTCGGCCTCGGGCAGGTCGCAGGCGCGCTGGCCCCGTCCTACCAGCTCCTCTTCGCCTCCCGCGTGGTCGCGGCCCTCGCCTGCGCCGGCTTCTGGGCCGTCGGCGCGGCTGTCGCCATCGCCATGGTCGACAGGGACCAGCGGGCCCGCGCGATGGCCGTAATGATCGGCGGCCTGTCCATCGCCAACGTCCTCGGCGTCCCGGCCGGCGCCTTCCTCGGCGAGCACCTCGGCTGGCGCTCCGCGTTCTGGTCGGTCGGCGCGGCCTCAGCCGTCGCCCTCGCCGGCATCCTGGCGCTGGTCCCCCGCATCCCGCCGCCCACCGAGAAGCCCCGGCTCCGCCGCGAGCTGCGCATCTACGGCGACCGCCAGGTGTGGCTCGCCGTCGGCATCACCGCACTGGCCGCGGGCGGCGTCTTCTGCGCCTTCAGCTATCTGTCGCCGCTGCTCACGGACGTGGCCGGGCTGGACTCGAAGTGGGTCCCATGGATCCTCGCCCTGTTCGGGACCGGTGCGCTGGTCGGCACCACCATCGGCGGCCGGGTCGCCGATGCGCACTTGTTCGGCGTGATGATCTGGGGCATCACCGCGTCCACCGCCTTCCTGACGCTGCTCACCCTGCTGGCGTCGGCCGCGGTGGCCGCGATCGCGCTGTCCTTCCTGCTCGGCGTGTCGGCCTTCTTCACCGCCCCGGCGCTCAACGCCCGCATGTTCAACGTGGCCGGCGCCGCCCCGCCCCTGGCCGGGGCGACCACCACGGCCGCCTTCAACCTGGGCAACACCGGCGGCCCGTGGCTCGGCGGCACCGTCATCGACGCCGGCCTGGGCTTCTCCGCGACCGCCTGGGCGGGCGCCGCCATGACCGTGACCGCCATCGCCCTCACCGTCCTCGCCCTGCGCGTGGACCGCCGTACGCCGCCGCAAGCGACCCGCGTGGTCGCCGGGAGCGCCGCCGCCCCCGTCGAGGCCCCCGCCCACACCTGACGCAGGCCGCTACCCGTCGCCGAAGATCGCATCGGCCGAGGGCGCGGTCACCGCACGCCGCAGCCAGCGCCCCAGGGTCGCGACGTCACCGCAGCCGACGATGCGCTCGCGGGCCGCCCCCGAAACCTGCAGGCCCCGTTCCCCGAGAACGGCCAGCACGTCCTCGGCCGCACGCCGTGCCTCACCCTCGGCGCGGAGTTCCTCGGAAAGGGCCGACGTGTAGAAGGAGAGGTCCACGGCCACCAGTTTCCTCCAGAGTGCTGCGGCTGGGTGCTTACCCATGCCTTGCGCGATGAATTCGATGATCGGGTTGGCGAGGGCTGCGGGGGTGTCCCGCAGGACGTTGGTCACCGCTTTGAGTATGGCCCCGATGTCGGGATGCGTGGCGTGGGTGATCGCGGACAGGGTGGCCAGCGCCAGGTTCCGGGTTCCGGGGCCGAACCTAGGGCGCGGTGCGTGCGGAACGGGACGATTCGGCGGCGGTTCACCCGGAGGGGTGAGCCCCGGGCGGTGCGGTCCGGCAGTCACGGCAGCGGCCGGGTTCGGCCGCGCGGAAGGCGTGGTCGCAGGCGTCGCAGTTCTGCAGGGGGTGTCTGACGACCAGGGGCGCGACCGGGGCGCGGAACGGCGGCACGGGCGGGAGCTGGGCGGCGAGCCGGTGGGCCAGGAGGGCGGCCGGGCGGTACAGGGGCTCTGACGGCAGGTCGGCCGTCAGGGGGTGGTGCACGGCGCTGGGCGGCAGGTCGCGCTCCAGCCAGGCCGCCACTCCGGGCGCGAGGTGCTCGACGTCCGTGGTGGAGAGCAACAGCCGGGGATCACCGCGGCGCAGTCCGGCCAGGACCTCGACGGCGGACCGGAGGAGAGCGGGAGCCCGGTACGCGGGCTGCGGCACGGCGGGGAGGGCGCGGCGCGGCGGCTCGCCCTCCTGGCGGGCGGGGCGCCGGGCCCGCGGCTTCGGCTCCGGCTTCGGCCCGTCCGCGGCAGCGGCGGCGGACCGGCCCGGCTGGTTGCAGGAGACCGTGCGGGTGACGACGCGGCCGTTGCCGGTGCGTTCGCAGGTGCGGCGCAGATAGCCGTGGGCCTCCAGTTCGCGCAGGGCCGCGGCGATCCGGGTCTTGCCCTCGGGGAACCGGGCCGCGAGGGTCCTGATGTCGATGGGCGCACCGCCGGGCAGGGACTGGATGTGCACGGCCAGGCCGATGGCCAGCAGCGACAGCTCGGCATGCTGCGCGAGGTGGTTGCCGATCACTGTGAAGCGGCTGGTGTGGCGGGAGTTGTCGTGGATGACGCCGCCGGATCGGGTGTTCGCGCGGGTGCCCCGGGAAGGGTGGTTTTCCCGGCCGTTGCGGGACTGCGCGTGCGGGCGCGCGCTAATGTTCTGGGTATCCATCGGGAAGGCTGTCTTCCTCGGTGGTCAGGCCCCCGCACTGGGATTCGCACTCCCGGCGGGGGCCGACGCATGTCAGCGGTGATGTGCTCTGTCGCGCTGAGCGTAGATCAGGCAACCCGCCCCAAAGCCAGCCGAGTTGGCCTTTTTCACTCAAGCGAGTGAGAGTGCGCCACGGGCGGGAGGACCGGGGATCGGTGGGGCACAGCGGGGTCCGGTGGGGCTTGGTGGGGTCCTTTCCCCGTGTTCCTTGGATTCCGGGACCGTCCCCGCCACCGGCGTCCCGGCGCACGGGCTCCGGTTCCGGTCACCGCCCGCCCCGGACCCCGGATTCCGGGACGGGAAGCTCGGCTCGCGCCCCGGCCGGGCGCTCGCGGACGTGCGTGGGGCGATCCTCCCCGGGCCGACCCGACGCGGTGGCCCTCGGGCGGCTCGACGACGCGATCACCGGAGCGGTGCGCGGGGGCGACATCTCCCGAGGTGGGGCCGGCCTGCGGATCGACGGCGACGGGCTCGGCTCACCGGCGACCGCCACCGGGCGCCGCGCCGTCACCGGCACTCCCGCCCCGGCCCGGCGCCGCGCGTCCGCCGTCGGCCGCCGCGCTCCCCCGGTCGGCCCGGTCGGCCCGGTCGGCCTGCGCGGGCCGGGCAGCCGGGCGGCCCTTCGGACGGCGCAGACCGGCCGCGGTGAGGCGGCGGACGAGTTCCTTGCTGCCGATCTCGACGGCTCCCGCCCCGACCGCGTCGGCGTAGCGGTGCGAGGGCACGTCGTAGTGGTCCCGCTCGAAGGCCCGCGGCGGGCAGCCGATACCCGCCGCGAAGGCGTGCAACTCCTCGTAGGAGACGTCGCTGACCAGGTGGGACCACATGCGGCCGTGGCCCGGCCAGGTCGGCGGGTCGATGTAGACGGTCACCGGCGGCTCACCTGAGGCCGAGGACGGGACCGAGGCCGCCGACCGCGGCCACCCTCACACCCGCCTCCGAGCACACCCAGTACGGGTCGGGTCCCAGCTCCGGCTCCACGTCCAGGGCGTGCGGATCGCCGTGGGTGCAGACCGGGCACAGCGGCCAGCGCCCGTACTTCTCCAGCAGCGAGTCCTGTACGTCCTGGGCGACGAGCCCCGGAAGGTAGTCGGCCCCCTCCGGCCACTGCTCCACCCACCAACGGCGGTGCGTGACCGAGTCCTCGACGAGGGAGACGACATCGGCATCGGCGACCTCACCTGCGGCGAGATCGGCGAGCACGAGTGCGCGGGCGACGTGCAGCGCCTGTTCCAGGGGGGTCGTATGGTCCATGCAGCCATTGTGGACCTGCCGGGTGCCGGCGAAGAAGGGCCTCCTGCCGTGGGCCCAATGGCGGATTGACCGCCACCCCGCCGGAAAATAGCTTTCGAGCGTGACGAGGGAGCCGAGAGGGACCTCCGCCGGGCCCCAGGCCCCGGGCCGCGAAGCCCCGGCCGTGCGGGCGCGCACCCGGCGGGCAGCCGGCTCCCGCGCGGGGCCCGCGTCCGCGCCGCCGCCGTGTCCCACCCCGGTGCCCGCGCCCGAAACCGCCGCCCGCGCGCCCGGCGCCCCCGCACGGGCCGTCCCCACCGAACCGCCGAACCGCCCGGAGGCCACCGCCATGACCGCACACTCCGAGGTCCGTGCCCAGCTGGAGACACTGACCACCGAGGCCTTCCGTCCCGAACTCGCCGAAATCGACCGGCTGTCCACCCTCGACATCGCCCGCACCATGAACGCCGAGGACGCGACCGTCCCGGCCGCCGTCGCCGCACAGCTGCCGCGGATCGCCGCGGCCATCGACGCGATCGCCGAGCGGATGGCCCGCGGCGGCCGTCTCGTCTACGCCGGCGCCGGCACGGCCGGCCGGATGGGCGTCCTGGACGCCAGCGAGTGCCCGCCCACCTTCAACACCGACCCGGCCGACGTCGTCGGCCTGATCGCGGGCGGCCCCTCCGCCATGGTCAAGGCGGTCGAGGGCGCCGAGGACTCCCCGCAGCTGGCCGCCGACGACCTGGCCGGACTGCGCATCGGCCCCGACGACACCGTCATCGGCATCTCCGCCTCCGGCCGCACCCCGTACGCGATCGGCGCCGTCGAGGCCGCCCGCGCCCGCGGCGCGCTCACCGTCGGCCTCTCCTGCAACGCCGGCTCCGCGCTCGCCGCCGCAGCCGACCACGGCATCGAAGTGGTCGTCGGCCCCGAGCTGCTCACCGGCTCCACCCGGCTCAAGGCGGGCACCGCGCAGAAACTCGTCCTCAACCTCATCTCGACCATCACCATGATCCGGCTGGGCAAGACCTACGGGAACCTCATGGTCGACATGCGCTCCTCCAACGAGAAGCTGCGCGCCCGCGCCCACCGCATCGTGGCCCTGGCCACCGGCGCGTCCGACGAGACGATCGAGGCCGCGCTCGCCGCCACCGGCGGCGAGGTCAAGAACGCCGTCCTCGTCGTCCTCGGCGAGGTCGACGGCCCCGCCGCCGCCGAACTCCTCGCCGCCTCCCACGGCCACCTCCGCGCGGCGCTCGCCCGTACCCGGACCCGCTGACCCCACCCCCTACGGCAAGGCGACCACCACATGCCCACTGAGCCCACCGAGCCCACCGAGCCCGCCGACAAGAACCGCGCCACGGCAGCCGCGATCCTGCCCCTCGTCGGCGGCCCGGACAACGTCACCTCGATCGCGCACTGCATGACCCGCCTGCGCATCGCGTTGCGCGACCGCTCCCTCGTCCGGGACGAGGCCCTCCGGGCCCTCCCGGCGGTCCTCGGGGTGGTCGAGGACGACACCTACCAGATCGTCCTCGGCCCGGGAGCCGTCGCCCGCGTCACCCCGGAGTTCGAGGCCCTGGTCGAGCAGGGCTCCTCGGCGGCGCCCCCGGCCCCGGCCGATCCCCACCCGGTCACCGCGGGCGAGCTGGCCGCCCGGGGAGCGGCCCTGAAGGAGGCCAGGAAGGCGCGCAACGCCACCCCCGGCAAGCTGATGCTCCGCCGGATCGCGAACATCTTCGTGCCGCTGATCCCGGCCCTCATCGGCTGCGGAATCATCGCCGGACTCAACGGCCTCCTCATGAACCTGGGTTGGCTGCCCGGCGTGGTCCCCGCGCTCGCCGCCCTGGCGTCCGGCTTCATGTCGCTGATCGCGGTGTTCGTCGGATACAACACCGCCAAGGAGTTCGGCGGCACCCCGATCCTGGGCGGCGCGGTCGCCGCCGTCATCGTCTTCCCCGGCGTTGCGAAGATCACCGCCTTCGGCACGGAGCTCAGGCCCGGCCAGGGCGGCGTCCTGGGCGCGCTCGCCGCCGCCCTGCTCGCCGTGTACGTCGAGAAGCGCTGTCGGCGGCTGGTTCCCGAGACCCTGGACGTCCTGGTCACCCCCACCCTCACCGTCCTCGTCGCCGGCCTGGCCACCCTCTTCGGCCTGATGTTCCTCGCCGGTGAGGCATCCGCCGCCATCGGCACCTTCGCCGACCGGCTGCTCTCGGCCGGCGGCGCGTTCGCGGGGCTGGTGCTGGGCGGGCTGTTCCTCCCGCTCGTGATGCTCGGCCTGCACCAGGCCCTGATCCCGATCCACACCACGCTCATCGAGCAGTCCGGCCACACCGTCCTACTGCCGATCCTCGCCATGGCGGGTGCGGGCCAGGTCGGCGCGGCCCTCGCGGTCCACTGCCGGCTCCCCCGCAACGGCTCGCTGCGCGCCACCATCAGGTCGGCCCTCCCCGCGGGCTTCCTGGGCGTCGGCGAACCGCTGATCTACGGTGTCTCCCTGCCGCTCGGGCGACCTTTCGTCACCGCCTGCGTCGGCGGCGCGGCCGGCGGCGCCTTCGTCGGCCTCTTCAGCCAGCTGGGCATCGCCTTCGGGTCCACCGCCATCGGCCCCTCCGGCTGGGCGCTCTTCCCGCTGCTGGACGGTTCCGCGAACCCGGTCGTCACGGTCGCGATCTACGCGGGCGGCCTGCTGACCGGCTACGTCGTGGGCTTCGCCGCCACCTACTTCTTCGGCTTCACCGGCCGGATGCTGGCCGACCTGAACACCGACCCGGACCCGACCCCGGCCTCCCCGGCCCCGACCGGCCCGGCCACCCCCGCCGACCCCTCCGCCCCGGCGACGGCCCCCGCCCTGGCCAAGCCCCAGTAGTGCGGCGACCGCCGAGACCTGCCGCGTCGCGGTCACCACACCGGCCACCGGCGGGCGGAGCGCGCCCCGGCCGCCCCGCCCCTCTTCGCAGCCGCGTTCTGCTACGGCTGCGTTTCCGGGAGGCAGCGGGGATGATCGGACGATGATCGACTCCATACCTCCCGTGGTCCCCGCCGGGCGCCTGCGCGACCTCGCCCAGCCGGAGCTCGCCCTGCCCGGCGGGATGCTGCTGCGCCCCTGGACCCCGCACGACGCCCCCACGCTCGTCGCGGCCCACGACGACCCGGACATCCGGCACTGGAACCGCCCGAGCCGGCTGGACCTGGCCGGGGCCGAGGCCCGGATCGCCCTGTGGCACGAGCGCTGGCAGGCGGAGAAGGCTGGGACCTGGGCGATCGCCCCCGAAGGCGGCCGGGCCGTCGGCCTGATCGGCCTGGCCGACATCGACCTGGCGGGCGGCAGCGGCGAGATCCTCTACTGGCTGCTGCCCGCCGGGCGGGGCTCCGGCGCCACGGTGCGGGCCGCCGACCGGCTGGCCCGCTGGGCCTTCGAGGACCTCGGCCTGCACCGCGTGCGCATCACCCACTCCGTGGCCAACCCGGCCTCCTGCGCCGTCGCGACGAAGGCCGGTTTCCTCCTGGAAGGCACCCTGCGCGGCGCCCTCCTCCACGCGGACGGCTGGCACGACCAGCACCTCCACGCCCGCCTGAGCACGGACACCGCCCCGTAGCACCCGTCGCCCGGGGCCGCGCCCGGCCCCGGCCCCGGGCTACGGGACGGGCCCCTGTTCCACCACCCACTCCACGGGCTGGCCCGTCACCTTGGCGATGCCGTCGTAGTCGGCGTCGTGGCGGAGGACCACCACCCCATGGCGCTCTGCTGTCGCAGCGATCAACAGGTCGGCGAGCGACGCACGCAGGCGATCACCACTCTGGGCGAGAAGACCCTGCACCTCGATGGCACGTTCGCCGATCTCGTCGGTGAGCGGAAGCCAGTCGAAGCCTCGGCGTACGGATCGGCCGCGTGCGTGATCCTTCGCGTTGCGCGCGCTGCACTGGTGCGCGTCACGAGAAGGCCCCGCTCCAGAAGCGGTATCAGCCGGTCCCGGACCGCCGGCAGATGCATCCGGGCCCACGCGCCCTCGTCGACCAGGTACTTGGTCACGGCCACGCACCCCGCATCACGTCCGGGTCGCGCAGGTCGTCGAAGACGCCTTCATCCATCAGCTCCACGAAGCGCCGCCGCCGGGCAGCGGCCACGAACTCGGCCAACGCCCCCGTTGATCGTCGCTCGCTTCGTCGTCGTGCCCAGGATCTCCGCCGCTTCAGCAAGGAGTGCGTCATCCAGGTCCACCATGGCGCGCGACATGGGAGCCTCCAGGCATACGAGTCTGATCAATCTGTAGGCCGTCCCACCGCCGGGCGGGCCGGGTCGTCAGCCGACCGGTCGGCGTGCGGCCCCCGGTCGGCCGCTCCGAGCAGCCCGCGCCCGTCCCGCGGCGCAGGCTCCGGCGGCCCGCCCTTCCACCCGGCGTCGGTGAAGTCCTTCTCCAGCCAGCACAGCTTCCAGGCCAACTCGAACTCCCAGCTCACCGCCACCTCGAAGAAGCCCTCCAGGGCGGCTTCGCACCACTCCCGATCCCGGTCGCGCTCGCTCACGGATGGGCCCGCTCGTGGAGCACGGCGGCCAGCCGGAGCGCGGTGTCCAGGTTGCAGCGGCCCAGGTCGACCAGCGGGAGCCCGTACGTACCGGCCGCCGAGACACGTTCCACGCCCAGGGAGGGAAAGACGACACCGACCCCGTCGAGGGCCTCCTTCAGTTCCCGCACGGCCTCCTCGGCCGCCTGGATCCGTTCCGTGGGCGTGAGCACCATGTACTGCGCCTTTCTACGCTGAGTGGTCTCGTTCTGCACACAGCGTGGCGACGGGCTGGCTAGCCTTTCAAGGCAGCACCGAGAACAACCCCACCTGTTGGCCCGGGAGTTGCCATGGCAGGCAAGAACCTCGATCCCTCCTCCTCACCCCGCGCCCTGCTCGGCGCCGAACTGCGCGTGGCGCGCGAGCGGGCCGGGATGAGTCAGGCCGAGTCGGGCGAAGTCCGTCATCGACGAGCTCGTCGAAAACCGCCTTGCGCGTGCCGCGCTGCTGCGTGATCCAACCACCCCGCTGTTGTGGTGCGTCCTCGACGAGACAGTTCTCTCCGACGAGTCGGAGAGAACAAGGCGGTGCTTGGCGAGGCCTTGCGGCACGTTGCGGGCCTGATCCGGTCGCACAGGATCATCGTGCAGGTGCTCCCGTTCAGCGCTGGCCCGCACGCCGCCATGGAGGGCTCTCTGAAGCTGATGTCCTTCGAGGAAGCGCCCGCTCTCGCCTACGTTCAAGGCATCGGCATGGGCCAGTTGTTCGATGATCCAGCCACGGTCACGCACCATGCCCTGACCTACGATCTACTCACGGCCAGCGCGCTGTCACCACGCAAGTCACTGGCCCTGATCGAGTCGGTGGCGGAGGATTACGAACATGATCAGTACGCCTGAGTACGACCTTTCGGCGGCCACCTGGCACAAGTCGAGCTACAGCGGCGGAAGCGGTGGCGACTGCCTGGAGATGGCCACCTGGCGGAAGTCCACCCACAGCGCCGGGGACGGCGGCAACTGCGTCGAGGTCGCCGACGGGCAGCACGACCTCGTGCCCGTCCGGGACTCGAAGGTGCCGGACGGCCCTCACCTCACCTTCAACGGCCCCGCCTGGAAGGCGTTCATCACCAGCCTGTGACCCGCTTCAGGGCCACGTACGACGGCAGTTCGCCCCCCGGGTCCAGGTTCACGAAGGTGTAGCCCTCGACGCCCGTCGGGTAGATCTCGAACCGGCGGCCCAGCGGGACGTCCCGCAGGATCGTGGGCCGGGCCCCGGTCCGGCCCGTGGCGCCGTCCAGGTGCCACAGGTGGGTCCGCGCGGCGGTCGACGTCACCACGTCGACCCCGCCCGGGGCGCGGCCCTGCGCAAGGCCGAGGACCGTCGCCCCGTCGAGCCCGGCGTGCCACACGCGGCTGCCGTCCAGCAGGGAGTACGCCGAAACCCCCGGGACCCGGCCCTTCACCGGGAGCACCAGCAGTCCGCCGCTGACCAGCGGGCCCGGTTCCGCGAGGAGGTCCTCCCCGGGGCCCACCACGGGCACGGCACCGCGCTCGCGCCCGGCGTCGTCGAACAGCCGTACCGCGTCCCCCGCGCGCAGCGCGATCGGGTGCGCCGACAGCAGCCGCAGCTCCGCCGCCGGGCCGGCCCGCAGCGGGGTCTGCCAGGCCGGGGTGCCGGTCCGGGCGTCCAGGGACGTCAGCCGTGCCGTGCCGGCGGCCGGGCAGTCCTCGACGTACAGGACCCGGTCGGCGGCACCGTCGAGCGCGCGGGCCCGGCAGCCCGCCGGTACCGGTGTCCGCCAGCGTTCCCCGCCGCCGCGCAGGTCCAGGCCGAGGAGGGCGCCGTCCGCCACGACGACGGCCGTGGTGTCCACGACCGCCACGGGCGGTGCGTCCCCGCCGGCGGGCGGGGCCGCCGGAAGGTCCTTGGACCACAGCTCTTCCTGCTGCCGCAGGTCCACGGCCGAGACCCGGGTGCCGCAGCCGCCCGGGGTCCGCGCGGCCGCGACGAGTCCGACGTCGTGCGCGGTGGTCCGGCTCAGGGCACAGAAGACCGTGCCCTCCGGGGCCGCGCGCCCGCCGGCCCGGCGGCCCTCGCCGTTGAAGAGGACCAGTCGGTCCGTGCGGGCGCGTACGAACCCCGCCGAGGGGAGCTCCCAGGCGCCGACGGGGCGCGCCGACTCCGGGTTCTCCGACTGCCACCAGGTCCATGCGTACGCCTGCGGTCCGCGCATCCACACGTACCCCTGCCAGGCCGGCCACAGCGCGGCCAACGCAACGGCCGCCGCCAGCCAGCGGACCGCCGCGCCCCGGGAGCCGCCGCGCCCGCGCGCCAGCAGCACGTACCCGAGGACCCCCAGGGCCGGGGTGACGAGGAGCAGCAGACCGCGGCCGCGGGACCAGTCGACAAAGGCCAGATGCCCCAGCAGGAGCAGGTACAGGACGGTCACGGCGGCGACGGCCGTGCCGGCGACGAACAGGGCGCGCGGCATCCGACGCGCGCCCTGGCGTGTGCTGTTGTTCATGATCCCCCCGGCCGCGAGCCTAACCGGCCGCGCCGCCGGGGGGCAGTCAGCGGGTCCCGGTCAGCGCGGACCGGTCAGTGCTGACCGGTCACAGGCCGCCGGTGAAGAGCAGCTTGTCGGGGCCGTTGTCACTGAGGTTCTGGATGACGTCCTCGGTGGCCTCGTTCCTCAGGAAGTTCGCCACCTCGGCCGGGCGGGCGTTGGGGTGCGCCGCCTTGTAGAGGGCGGCCACGCCGGTGACGTGCGGCGCCGACCGCCACCGGGAGGACGGCGAGCAGGGCGGCGGTGGCGAGGCGGGCGAGCAGGCGCATGAAACGGACTCCCTTGCGGGGTGTGGGGTGGAAGCGGCATGGGTGAGCCGCGCCCGCGGCGTCGAACACCTCCGCGGGAGCGGCCACTCCATGCATCGGGCGGTGGTCCGGCGCGGCTTGAACCGCTGCCCCCACCCGGCCGATCGGCCCGCCGGACCGTCACCACGGCGCGTGGACCGGTTGCAGAAAGGATTGACCGCTGCTGCCGCCGGGTCCTCGGTCGAGGCCGGTGCGTCCGACGGCCGGACCGCCGAGATCACCCGTACGGTCCGCCGCCACCCCAGGGGGCGCACGGCCGGTGCGCCGGC
>NZ_JBHYMC010000048.1:0-53866 GCF_042742535.1 Streptomyces sp. NPDC058880 | reverse complement strand
CGGGCAGAAGCCGTCCGTGACGGCATCCTGCCCGCTACACTCCCACCGCTCGACGTTTCCCCAGGTCAAGCCACGAAGTACTGCTGGAGTACTAGTGCTGTGACCGGAAGGGTGTCCGCGCGGCGAGACCGGGCCGGGGGGTGCCGGTACCGGTACGCAGCGAGCGCCGCTCCCCTGACGGAGCGGCGCTCTCTGCGCGTTCGACTGCTCCCGCGTCAGGCGATCGAGGCGGCGACGATCGCGGCGACGGCGAGGTTGCAGGCGGCGGAGACCCACACCGCAGGGTGGGGCTCCGGATCGACGACGATGGTGCCGAGCTTGCCCGGCGTCACCAGGTCGAGCACCAGGAAGGCCACGGCCATCAGGAGCAGACCGAGGAGGCCGAAGGCCGCCGTCGCCGCCAGGCCCTTGCCGAAGTCGTCGTAGGTGGTCCAGATCGACGTGAAGACGATGCCGCCGACACCAAGGAGGGCCGAGCTGAGGAAGAGGGCCGCATTGCGGTTGCGCTCCTCCCAGATCAGCTTCGGGAGCTTCCCGGGCGTCAGCACGTCCACCAGGACGATGCCGAGAATCAGCAGCACCAGGCCCAGGGCACCGTAGGCGCCGGTGCGGCCAAGTCCGTTGATGATGTCGCTCATTGAGAAGCCCGTCTCCGATGGGTGTGAAAATACGTGCCGTGGGGAGGCCGAATCTATCGCACGCCCTTCCGGCGGACCATGGGGAGGTCGGCGAATGGCAGAGGTCAGGGCCGCGCGGGCGGCTGAGGCGGAGGCCCTGACCGCTCTGGTGATGCGGTCGAAGGCGCACTGGGGGTACGACCGTGGATTCCTGGCCGCCTGCGCCCCGGAACTGCGGATCCGGCCCGACGAGGTGGCCGCGCGCCGGATCGTGGTCGCCGAGGATCCGCAAGGGGCGGTCCTCGGGCTCGCCTCCCTGGAAGGCGCCGCCCCGCTGGCGAGGTTGGGGCTGCTCTTCGTCGAACCGTCGGCCATCGGGCGGGGCGTGGGGCGCCTCCTCTACCGCGACGTGCTGCGGCGGGCCGTGGACCTGGGGGTGCGCAGGCTGGTCATCGACTCGGACCCGCACGCGGCGGGCTTCTACCGGGCGATGGGAGCGGTGGCGGTCGCGGCCGGATCCGCCCCGGCGGCGACCGGGCAGCCGGGTTCCCTGGTGCGGTTCGAGGCCGCCCCGGCCCCGCTGGCCGACTGGGCCCGGGCCTGGACCGGCGGCGGGCGGGCCGTGCACGTGGGCAACGTCGCCGAGTTCAACGCGCAGTTCGGCGACTCCTCGCTGGACCGCGAGCAGTTGGCCGCACACCACTACTCCTGCCTGGCCGCCTTCTACAGCCCCTACCCGTCCGCACTGGTGCTGCCCCGGGCGGTGCCCGCCGGCTGGACGGAGCTGGTCTGCCGGCAACTGGACTGGACGGGGGTCGAGGTGTACGACGGCCTGGTGGAGCGGGGTCCCGGGCTCGTGGACGCCGTACGGGCCCGGCCGGCGCTGGCCGCACGGCTGACGGATGCCGGGGAGCCGCTCGTACCGTGGGGGCGGACCCGGCCGTTCGGGCTGCTGACGGGGCGGGCATGGCAGCCGGCGGAGCTGCGCTACGAGTCGAAGGCCGCGGCGCACGCTCTGTTCGGGCGGATCCTGGCGCAGGGCGGGCACCCCGGGATCGTGCTGCCCGCACAGGCGCGGGCGGCGACGCGGTGGGTGGCGGTTCGGCTGCTGGCCGCACGGGCGCGGGCGGGCATGGGCACCGTGCTGAAATCGGAGCACGGCGTGGGGGGTTCGGGCACCACGGCGCTCACCGCCGGGCAGGTCCGGGCGGCGGGTGGAGCCCGGGCCGTCCTGCGTCGGCTGCCGCGCGGGCCGCTGCTGGTGGAGGAGTTCATCGAGGGGCCGGCGGAACCGGGCGCCGCCCGGGACCTGACCTACGACGGTTTCGTGGACGCGGCCGGCGAGGTGCACGAGGTCGGCGCGGCTGTGATGGACGTGACGGCGGCGGGCGCCTACCGCGGCGCCACGGTGGGCCCCGGAGCGGTCCCGGAATGGGCGCGCGAGCCGGTCCTCGCCTTCGGCGGGGCGGTGGGGCGGGAGCTCGCCGCGTCCGGCTACCGGGGCTGGTTCGACGTGGACTTTGTCGCGGGCACCGCGGGGCGGCTCGCCCCCACCGAGACGAACCTGCGGCTGACCGGGCCGTCGGCCGCCTTCATGGTGGCGGCCCGGCTCGACGCGCTGCGGGGCGCGGGGCACCTCGTACGGATCGTCGACCGGGTGGAGCTCGGGGCTCGGCTGCCCGAGGTTCAGCTGGACGAACTGTGTGCGGGCCTGGCCCGGGCATGCGCGGACATCGGGGCGGTGTTCGTCCCCGCGATCCCGACCGCGGCCTTCGAACCGGCGCCCTGGCTGGGGGTGCTGGTGGCCGCGCACGCTCTGGAGGTCCTGGACGCGGCCGAGGACCTGGTCCGCTCCGGGGCGGCGGCCGTCGGCGCGATGTTCGACGATCCGGCGCACGCCGCCTCATGAGGGGGGTCGCGGACGGAGGGCGGTCAGGTCCTGTCCTCGACGTCGAAGGGCGAGTCGGGCGGGCGGGCCAGGTGGAGGGCCAGGACGATGCCCGCGATCATCAGCGGGATGTTGAAGGTGTAGACGAGGAGCGCCTGGAGCGGCCAGTCCTGTCGGGCGGCCAGCCGGTAGGCGTTGTCCTGTGGCCACCAGGCGAGCAGCAGGTAGCTCACGGCGAGGTGGACGGCCCTGATGCGGACCGGGGACCGGCCGCGCTCGCGGCGTTCGACCAGGCGGTGGCCGGTGAACAGGAACGCGAGGCCCGCGCCGAAGGCCACGCTCTCGGCCACATAGAGGAGGAAGAAGAGGGCCGCCCACGGGTAGGGCACGGCGGAGAGGTCCGTGGATCCGGGCCACACCGCAGGGGTGAGCGCCAGGGTGAGGAAGGCGAGGACGATCGTCAGGCACCCGGCGGTGACGAGGCGGCCGCCGTCCACGTCGCCGGGACGGACCACCGCCCGGGTGAACTTGCCGCCGTGCAGGGCGGGCCGGTCGGAGCCGGGCCGTGCGGGCAGCGGCAGGGCCGAACGGTCCTCCTGTCCGCCGCGCTTGCGCGGCAGGGCCCGCAGCCGAATGAGGACGGTGGGCGACTCCTCCTTGCGGACGACGCCCGCCAGGTGGTTGCGCAGGCCGCGGATCTCGGGCAGTGGCGCGGAGGCGTCCCAGGCCGGGTCGCCCGGCGGCGGGGACACGTAGGCGACGAGCCGGCGCTCCCCGTCCTTGTCCACACCGGCGAGAACGGCGCCGCCGATTCCCGGGTGGGTTCGGATCGCCGCCTCGACGGGGTGGGGGTCCAAGGAGCCCCCCTGGACGGGGATCCGGTGCCGGAGCCGGCCGGCGTACTCCAGCAGACCGTCGGGGCGGAGCACGCCGAGGTCGCCGGTGGGGAGCGCGTCACCGCCGCCGGGCGGGGTGAGGTGTATCTCCCCGTCCCGCACGTCGACCCGGCATCCCGCGAAGGGGGTGCCCAGCAGGGCGAGCCGCTCCGGTTCGGTGACGGGGGCGGGCAGGTGAGGGAGTTCGAAGCAGGTGCCCGCTCCGGCGGTCTCGGTGAGGCCGTAGACGTCGAGGATCCGTACGCCCGGGCGCAGCCGGACGTGCAGGGCGTCCAGTTCGTCGAGGTGGAGGCGGTCGCCGGTGACGGTGGCCAGCCGCAGCGAGCGCAGCGGACGGGGGCCGCTCCTGCGGTCGGCGGCGGCGGGCCGGGGCCCGTCGATCACCAGCGCGGCGATTCCGGCGGGGTCCGTGTGCAGCACCGTGACCTGCTCGGCCTCGACCGCCGCGCGGACCTGGTCCGGGGTCTCCGTACGCCAGGAGGCGTCCGGCGGCACGACGAGAGCGCCGCCCGTGCACAGGGCCCGGGTCCAGCCCGCGGCGAAGGCGGTGACGTCCGGGCGGGCGGTGATGAGGTGGCGGTCCTGCGGGGTCGGCCGGGCCAGCTCCGTCCAGCCCGCGTGGGCTGCGAGCAGCACCGGGTGGCCGACGGCGACGGGCCGCGGTGTGGTGCTCGCCGTGAACAGGACGGCCGCGCGGCCGCCGGGGGGCGGCGGTGCGAGGCCGTCGGCCGCCTGCGTGAGGTCCGGTGCGTGTCCGGGCCGGGCGGCGATCTCGGCGGCGTCGTCGTCGGTCCGGATCGCGCGCAGGCCCGATCCGGTGTCGAGGGCGGCCCGGTGGGGCGCGCGAGTGAGCAGCGCGAACGGCGACAGGTGGTGCAGTGCGGCGAGCTGCTGCCGGCCGGTGCGGGGCGTCTCGGCGTCGAGGAGGGTGTAGGAGCCGCCGGCCTTCAGGACGGCGAGGATGCCGACGACGAGCTCCTCGTGGCGGGTGGTGCCGAGGGCGACGAGACCGCCGGGCGGCAGACCGCGGGCGAGCAGATGGTGCGCCAGCCGGTTGGCCCGGGCGTCCAGTACCCCGTAGGGGAGCCGGTGCTTCGGGGCGGCGATGAGGGCGGGCGCCTCGGGCGTCTCCCGTGCCCAGCGCTCGAAGTGGTGCAGGACGGTGCCGGTGGTTCCCCCGGCGTGGCGGACGGAGTCGGATCCCTGCGTCATGGACTGATGATGCCACCGGGTACCGACAGCGCAGCAGAGCCCGAAATCAGGTTCCGCGGGCCGCAGTTGCTCCGGACGGGGGGCCGGAGCCGAATCCTTGACCTCACCTTTGCTTCAGGTCCTAGCGTGCTGTGCATGGACATGGAAGTCACCGCTTGGACATCGCTGCACAGCGCGATCAACGCCCGGCAGGGCCGTCGCCCCCTCTCCCGGGACGGTCTGCGCCGCGTGGCCGCCTTCGCCCGCCCGCACCACCGCGGGCTCGTTCTCTTCCTGCTGCTGAGTGTGGTGACCGCCCTGCTGGCGGTGGCCACCCCGGTGCTCGCCAGCCGGGTCGTGACCGCCATCGTGGACGGCCGGGACACCGGCACGGTGACCCGGCTCGCCCTGCTCATCGCACTGATCGCGGTCGCGGAGGCCGGGCTGGGGCTGCTGGCCCGCCGGCTCTCCGCCACCCTCGGCGAGGGGCTGATCCTGGACCTGCGGACCGCGGTCTTCGACCACGTGCAGCGGATGCCCGTCGCCTTCTTCACCCGGACACGGACCGGAGCCCTCGTCAGCCGCCTCAACAACGACGTCATCGGAGCCCAACGGGCCTTCGCGAACACCCTGTCGGGAGTGGTCGGGAACACCGTGACCCTGCTGCTGACCCTCACCGTGATGCTCGGCATCTCCTGGCAGATCACCCTGCTGGCGCTGGTGCTGCTGCCCGTGTTCGTCCTGCCGGCCCGCCGCATGGGCGCCCGGATGGCCGCCATGCAGCGGGAGGCCTCGGCGCTGAACGCCGCAATGGGCACGCAGATGACCGAGCGGTTCTCGGCGCCCGGCGCGACCCTGGTGAAGCTGTTCGGGCGGCCCGCCGACGAGTCCGCGGAGTTCGCGGTCCGGGCGGCCCGGGTGCGGGACATCGGGATCCGCACGGCGATGGCCCAGTCCGTGTTCATCACGGCCCTCACCCTGGTCTCGGCCCTCGCCCTGGCGCTCGTCTACGGACTCGGCGGGTACTACGCCCTGCGCGGGAGTCTGGACGCCGGTTCCGTCGTCGCCCTCGCGCTGTTGCTGACCCGGCTGTACGCGCCGCTGACGGCGCTCGCCGGTGCCCGCGTCGAGGTGATGAGCGCGCTGGTGAGCTTCGAGCGGGTCTTCGAGATCCTCGATCTCACGCCGCTCATCACACAGCGGCCGGACGCCCGCCGGGTGCCGGAGGGGCCCGTGACCGTGGAGTTCGACCGGGTCTCCTTCGGCTACCCGGCCGCCGACAAGGTCTCGCTCGCCTCGTTGGAGGAGGTCGCCGCCCTCGACGTACGCGGCGGCACGCAGGTGCTGCACGAGGTGTCCTTCCGCGCCGAGCCCGGCCAGATGATCGCCCTGGTGGGCTCCTCCGGCGCCGGCAAGTCGACCATCGCGCAGCTGCTGCCGCGGCTTTACGACGCCGACGCGGGCGCGGTCCGGCTCGGCGGGGTCGACGTACGGGACCTGACGGCCGACTCGATCCGCGAGACGCTCGGCATGGTCACGCAGGACGGCCACCTCTTCCACGAGTCGGTCCGGGCCAACCTGTTGCTGGCCCGGCCGGACGCCACCGAGGAAGAGATCTGGGAGGCGCTGCGCAGGTCCCGGCTGGACGGCCTGGTCGCCTCACTGCCCGACGGTCTGGACACCGTGGTCGGCGAACGCGGCTACCGGCTGTCCGGCGGCGAGCGGCAGCGACTGACCATCGCCCGGCTGTTGCTGGCCCGACAGCGGGTCGTGGTCCTGGACGAGGCCACCGCCCACCTGGACTCGACCTCGGAGGCGGCGGTGCAGGAAGCCCTCGGAGAGGCCCTGGCGGGCCGCACCGCCGTGGTGATCGCGCACCGGCTGTCGACGGTGCAGGCGGCCGACCTGATCCTCGTGGTCGAGGACGGCCGGATCGTGGAACGGGGCACGCACACCGCTCTGCTGGCGGCGGGCGGCCGGTACGAGGAGCTGTACCGCACGCAGTTCGCCGCGGCGGACACGCCCGCGGGCACGGAGACGGACGGCGCTGCACCGGTGCGGGGAGCATGATGCTGTGATGGACATCAAACTGGAGCTCGTCGCCGTGCCGGTCACCGATGTCGACCGCGCCAAGGCCTTCTACGAGAAGATCGGTTTCAACGCCGACCACGACGTCACCGTCAGCGAGGACATCCGGTTCGTGCAGCTGACCCCGCCCGGGTCGGCCTGTTCGATCGCCATCGGCAGGGGCCTCACCCGGATGACTCCCGGATCCCTCGACAACATGCAGGTCGTCGTGGCCGACATCGAGGAGGCGTACGAGGACCTGCGCGGCCGGGGAGTCGAGGTGACGGAGGTCCAGGACCTGCCGTGGGGCTCCTTCGTCTACTTCTCGGACCCGGACGGCAACGGCTGGGCGGTCCAGCAGACCACCCCGCGGCCGTCGGCGGGCACCGGCGTGTGACGTCCGCGCCGCACGGCGGGGACGCCGCGTCGCACGGCGGGGACGCCGCGTCGCACGGCGGGGACGCCGCGTCGCACGGCGGGGACGCCGCGTCGCACGGCACAAGTTCCGTGCGACGCGGGGTCCGACGCTGTCAGGCCTGCGCGGCCGCGTGCCGGTGGTCGAGCTCCCAGGCGTGGTGCTTGAACTCGTGGCGGAAGTCCGCGTGGTCCTCCCACTGGCGGGCGATGCCGCGCAGCACGTCCCAGTGGTGCTCGACGGACTGGTCGATGACGCGGCGCACGGCCGGCTCGGCGGATTCGCGCTGCGGCATGAGGCCCTTGACCGCCGAGGCCTCCAGGACGGAGTTGCGCAGCGCGCGCAGCGCACGGGAGGTGTCGTCCATCGCGAAGCCGTGCTCGCTGCCCGTCGCCTCGTCGAACAGCGGGGTGAGCCGCGCCTCGATGAATGCGGTGATCCGCTCGAAGTGCTGCACGTCCATCGGGGCTCCCTCTCCTGCCGGACCACGGCGTGACCCGGCGTCTCCACTGCTTGTGCCGTTCGCGGCCATTATCGCCGAAGCGCCGTACCGGTGATCAATGCTGGAGTTCCACCGGCAGGTGGCGGCGTCCGAGGGGGCGGCCGGCCCGGCTCAGGGGGCGAGCAGGACGTCCAGTTCTTCCAGGGCGCCCTCGGCGATCCGACGGGCCAGTGCCTCGGCGCGGGCGGCGTCGCCCTCGCGCACCGCCTCGGCCACCTGGACGTGCAGGGTGACGGCGGCGGGGTCCGGGTCGTGGAACATCACCTCGTGTGCGGTCCGCCCCGTCAGGACCTCGGCCACCACGTCGCCGAGCCGGGCGAACATCTCGTTCCCGGAGGCGTTGAGCAGCACGCGGTGGAACACGATGTCGTGCCGCAGATAGGCGTCGAGCTGGTGGCCGCGCGAGGTGCGGACCATGCCGAGAGCCGCCGCGGTGAGGTCGGCGCAGTGCTGCGGGGTGGCCAGGGCCGCGGCGAGCCCGGCCGCGACCGGCTCGACCGCGGAGCGCAGCACGGTGAGGGAGCGCAGCTGGCGGGACCGGTCCGGGCCGGCCAGCCGCCAGCGGATCACCCTCGGGTCGTAGACGTTCCACTCCTCGACCGGCCGCACTGTGACGCCGACCCGGCGGCGGGACTCGACCAGGTGCAGCGACTCCAGGACGCGCACCACCTCGCGCACCACCGTGCGGGACGCGTCGAAGCGTGCGGCGATCCCGTCGGTCCGCAGGACGCTGCCCGGCGGGTACTCCCCCGCGGCGATCGCGCGGCCGATCGTGTCCAGCACACGGGAGTGGAGGCCCGGTCCGGGCCCGCTTTCGGCGCCTTCGGTGGTCATGGCGCAAGCGTACGGTCACGACCTCACGAGTAAAAGATGTGATGCTTGCAGCCCAGGGCTTGAATACGTAGTACTTAATGCGCTTCAGTGATGCCAGGCGGACCGATGTCGACGAGGACGGCGAGGTGGACGTGGGCACCCAGCGCGTCATTGTGGTGATGGGCGTGGCCGGCACGGGCAAGACGACCGTCGGCCGACTGCTCGCGGAACGGCTCGGCCTTCCCTACGCGGAGGGCGACGCCTTCCACCCAGCGGCCAACGTCGCCAAGATGGCGGCCGGCCACCCACTGGACGACGCGGACCGGTGGCCCTGGCTGGACGCCGTGGGCGAGTGGATCCGCAACCGCGCCGGGATGTGCGGCGGCGTGATCGCCGCGTCCTCCCTCAAGCGCGTCTACCGCGACCGGCTGCGCACCACCGCACCCCGGGCCGTCTTCGTGCACCTCACCGGTGAACGGCCGCTGATCGAGGCGCGGATGGCGGCGCGCAGGGGCCACTTCATGCCCACCACGCTGCTGGGGTCGCAGTTCGCCACGCTGGAGCCGCTCCAGGACGACGAGCTCGGCGCCACGGTCGACGTCTCCGGCACCCCCGAAGAGGTCACCGGGCTGGCCGTGGCCGCGCTCGGCCGCCTCTGCCCCACCGAGAGCTGAGGGACCGTCACGGTTCCTGCAGTTGGGCGGCGGCGAGGGCGAGCCCGCCCGCCGCCGTCGCGCAGCGGGCCGCGAGGTGCTCGACCTCGGCGCGCAGGGCCTGTGTCTCCCGCCCCTGCCACTGCGGTGACCAGGCGGCGGCCCTGCGCAGCCGGACGGCGTGCGCGCGCAGCGCGGCGGCGTGGTCGCGCAGGCTCCCCCCGGGGGGC
The DNA here is from genome assembly GCF_042742535.1 of Streptomyces sp. NPDC058880. Taxonomy (NCBI): domain Bacteria; kingdom Bacillati; phylum Actinomycetota; class Actinomycetes; order Kitasatosporales; family Streptomycetaceae; genus Streptomyces; species Streptomyces sp. NPDC058880. Next base: position 44,594 of record NZ_JBHYMC010000048.1, on the reverse strand, counting down.
CGCGGTACCGGCCGCAGCTGCCGCGGCCGCTGCGGCGGCCGGTCCGCGACACGGCGCCGGATGGGACCTCGATCGCGGTCCGGCTCCGCCGGGGGCCGTACGGGCAGCCCCGGGCCGCTGTCGCAGAAGGCCCACAGGGCGGCGCCGAGTCCGAGGAGCGGCCTGGGTTTCTCGGCCCGGCAGGTGGCGACCTGCCAGCCGGCGTGGTCGTTGAAGGGGTTGGCGTCCGTGAGGGCGTTCCAGGCGAGGATGTCGGCGAACGACGGGGCCAGCAGGGCGAACGCCCGCTCGGCGCCCTGCTCGCGCATGACGGCGCGGAACAGTCGGACGGCCTCGCCCTGGCGGCCCGCTTCGACGGCCCGCAGGACGGCCGCGGTGCCGGGGTCCTCGCGGAGCTCGGGACGGCCCGCGCTCACCGCCCGGATCCGGGCCTTGAGGCCGCAGACGGCGATGCTGATGGCGAGGCTCTCCCGGCCGGCCAGCACGCCCGCGAGCCGCCCGGCGCGGGCCGCGCCCCGGCCGCGCGCCGCCCAGCCGAGGCCCGCCGGGTCGGTCAGGGTCCGCAGCAAGGTGCGCCAACCCCGCCTGCTGCGGCCGCCCCTGGTGAGTGCCGCCGTGGGCAGGCGGGCGCCGAAGGCCAGGCCGGATGCGTAGCGGGCGGCCTCGCCGACCGCGTCGGCGGCCTCGGCAAGTGCGCGGCACGGGGCGTCGAGCTGGTCGGCGTCCGGGGCGGTGGACGCGGAGGGCGCGGCGTCGGACATGGGATCCTCGTGGGGTTCGGCAGGGTGGGAGGCGTGCTGGGCAGGGCGGTGCGGGTGGGGAGCCTGCGCGCAGACGTCGTCAGCGGCGGGTGAGAGCGAGCCTGATGCCGCGCGGATCGAGCGTCACGGGCAGCGGGCCGACCGGATCCAGGACCGGCCGGGTGCCCGTCACTCGGTGGCCGCGCAGTACTTCCGCGCAGAAGGCGGCGGTGATCATCAGTCCGAGCTGATCGCCCGGGCAGCGGCCGCCGCCGTGGCCGAAGGGAGCCATCCGGATGTCCCGGTCGGCGCCCGGGTTCTTCCAGCGACCGGGGACGAAGACGTGGGCGGCCGGCACCCGCTCGGGGTCGCGCTGGTGGAAGGCGGCGGGCAGCAGCACCCGGGTGCCGGCCGGGTGGCGCACGCCCTGCCACTCGGTCTCTTCACGGGAGACGCGGACCAGGTCGGGCACCACCGGGTACAGGCGCAGCGACTCACGGACGCAGGCCCGCAGCCTGGGCAGTTCACCCCGGCACGGGCCGGCGGCGACCTCGGCCACCGCTTCGGCCGCGGCCGCCTCCTGCTCCCAGGGGTGCGCTCCGAGCAGGAGCAGCGTGCGCAGCAGGGTTTCGGGCACCGCCGTCATCGCCAGCAGCCAGAGCCGGGCCTCGTCACCCGGCTCGACGGCGCCTTCGGGATCGCCGGGGCGGGCCAGGCGGGCGGCCCGCCCGGCGAGGGTGTCGGCGTCAGCGTGCCGGAGGTACTCCCCGATGCGGGCGCGGGCCCTGTCCTGCGCCGATCGCGTGGTGCGCCTCGGGCCGCCCCGCGGGCGCTTGTCCTCGGCGCGCAGTTGGGCGAGCCATCCGGCGAGTTCGTCGTCCTCGGCGGCCGGATCGCCGAGGACGATCCGCCGGGCGGCCCGGTTCACGGCGTGCCGGACGCGGACGAGTTCGAGGGTGCCGGTGGTGGTGAGGTGCCGGGCCTCATCGGCAACGGTCGTGAGGATCGGGCCGGCCGCGGGGTGCACGGGCTGCCCTGCGGCCAGTACCTCCTCGTTCAGTCGTCGCCGCTCGGCGCGCTGTCCACCGCGGACGCAGCCGGAGCCGTCTCCGTCGGGGCCGGGCTCGTGCGTGCTCAGGCCGCGGCACCTCTGCGGCGGGTCGGCAGCGAGGACGGTGGCGGGTTCGGCGTAGAAGCGGCGCAGGTCCCGGGGGTCGAGCAGGACGAGCACCGTCGTCCCGGACCGGGTGCGCACGAGAGCGGGCGCGTCCCCGTGACGTGCCCGCAGGGCACGGAGCGCGGCTGCGGAGGCGCGCACCCCGTCCGGCCTGCGGCGTGCACGCGGCCGGCCCGTGCCGTCGAGCAGGGCTCCCAGCGCGGCGAGCACGGTGGTCACGGCCGCCGAGGACACGGCGGGCGCGAGGAGCGCGGCGGGGCCGGCGGAGGCTCTGTGCCGCGGCGCCCCGGCGGACGGCCTGCGGCCGGGAGCCTCCGGGCCGAGCGACGGGCCGGGGCCCGTGAGCGGTGTTCCGCCGCCGGGTGTGCGACCGGAACGCGCGCGGGCAGCCGGTCCGCCGTGGGGCCGGGGTCGGTCCCGAGCGGGCCGCAGCGGCAGCCCGGTGCGTTCCGCGAAGGCCCGCACCCGGGCCTTGATCCCGTCGAGGGCGGCCCCTTGGACCGTACGCATCCGTGTACCTCCGCGGCGGGAACGACGACAACGGCCGGTGGCATCGGCATCACCGTACGTCGCGCCCGCGGAGCGCGCGCTCCGAGCGCTACGCCCGGGGGATCCCGCCCGGCGCGCCGCCGCTCCGCGCCGATCCGCCGGGGGTGAAGACGGCTTCGCGGAAGGCGGTGCGCAGCGGACCTCGGACGGCCGGGAGGAGGACCGCCCAGCGGTGGCGACGGGGGGAGATCCAGACGGCCGCGCCCGGGTCGGTCTCGGCGTGGTGGGTCCAGACGCCGTGCGGTGCGGGATGCCAGAGCAGTCCGCGGGCGGGAGTGAGTTCGCCCGTGCGGATACGGAGGGACTCGGCCGTCCAGGCGCGGGTGAGGGGGGCCGGGGCGGACACCCCGCTTGCTGGTGCACCCGGGTGAAGGAGGTGTCCCAGGAAGAGGGCGAGGTCGGCGAGGGGTGCGCGCAGGGTGTCGTGGGTGAGGCGGGTGCGGGTCATGCCGAGCGGGTTCCACACCCGGACGGAGGCGAGCTCGGCGAGGGTGGCGCCGCCGAGGTGCTCGACGAGGCGGACGAGGGCGGCCGTGCCGCCGGGGCGGGTGAGCAGGTGGTGGGCGGTGGTTCCGGCGGGGGTGCCGGCCGCGGCCTCGTCCCCGTAGGCGGCGAGCGGGGTGTGCAGGCGCAGCGCACCATCCTCGACGAGTGCCCCGACCGCCGGCCACAGCGCGAGGACGGCGGTGAGGCCGCCGACGTCGAGGACCTCGTCCCCACCGTGCGAACCGGCGTGTGGGCCGTCGGGTCCGCCGACGGCCCACACCGCCCGGGGGTCGGCGGACTCCACGAGGGCCCGGACGGCATCTGCCTGGTCGCTCAGGAGCGTCATGGTCGCTCACGCTAGCGACCCGGGCCGCGGGCCCGCGGCAGGTCGCGTGGATCGGCCGGTCCCGCCACTCGAATGGGCCGGAAAGCCGCGGCGCCCACCTGGTGTGCAGGGGCGGGGTCGGTGTGCGCCCCGCCCCTGCACAGCGCGGAACGGCTAGCGCTGGTCCGGGCGGTCGGTCACCCGGAGCGTGTTCAGCAGGGGCTTGCCGAAGCCGGAGTGCGTCACGAAGCGGACGTTGAGCACCCCGTCGGTGACCGTGACCGTGTACGTGCGGGTCAGGGCCGTGTAGGTGCCCGCCTCCAGGGCGATGTCGAGGGAGGGGAGGACCTGTGTGCCCTCGGCCAGGACGTCGAAGACGCGCTTGTTCGGCTTGGTGGAGGAGAGCTCCGCGAAGCCGAGCTCCACCGTGTAGGTGCCGTTCGGGACGTTGTCGAAACGGTACTCGTACATGCCCTCGCGGGCGTTGCGGAAGAGCCGCTGGTCGTCGGTACCGGCGATGGTGCGGCCGGTCGACCGGACGGTGCCGTTGCCCTGGTAGCCGTAGGACCCGGCCGTGTACCTGCGATCCGGGGACCAGGAGTCGCCCAGCACGTCGGTGCTGCCGTAGCCGGATCCGGCGTCCAGGGCGACCTGGTAGCGCGGGACGACGAGCTTGACCGGGACGGTGAGGACCGGGGTGCGGCCGCTCGCCGAGGCGATCTTCAGGTCGGCGGTGAGGACCGTTCCGGGGGCCAGTCCGGTCGTGTCGACCGTGAGGGTGACCGGTGCCCTGCCGCCCGTCGGCAGGTCGCCCGCGGCCGGCGCGGCCTTCAGCCAGCCCGCGTCCTCGGACACCGTGAACGCCGTGCCCAGACCCGCATTGGTCAGGTCGAGGGTCCGTGTCCGCTGCTGGTCGGCCGGGAGCACGACCTCCAGAGCCGGCTGCGACGCCGTCACCTTCCCGGTCCGCAGGGACCGGGTCACCGACGTGACGTCGGCGGCCTTGACGTCCACCGTGGCCGTGGCGGACTCGTACTGGGCCGCGGCGAGGGAGACGGTCCGCGAGCCGGAGGGGCTCTGGACGACGTACCCGCCGTCGGCGGCCGTGATCGCCGACACGGCGGTGTCACCCGCGCCGACGGTCACCGTGGCGCCCGCGACGCCGTCGCCGTCGTTGGCGTCGAGGACCCGGCCGGCCACCACACCACTCTTGGTGGTGCGGAAGGCGATGGAGAGGCCGTCGGTGATGACAGGGGTGTTGAAGGAGTAGGCGAAGGCGTCGGTGCCGGTGGCGTTCTCCACCCCGACGGTGGCCGAGGAGCCGCCCTTGATCCCGGTGCCGCCGGTGCCCTTGTAGGAGTAGGTGACGCTACCGTCCTCGCCGATGGCCGCGGCGAAGGAGAACCGGTCGGCCTGCGCCGACCAGTGGGACACCTCACGCCACTCGATGACGTAGGCCCGGTGCGGTGCGGTGCCGGTGACCGCGGTGAAGACGCCCGATCCGGTGCCCGCCGCGCCGACGACCAGGTCGTCCCAGAAGGGGTAGAGGGCCGCGTTGGGCGTGGCCGTGCTCGGGAGGTCGCCGTTGATGTCGCCGGTGTGATTGCCGCCGAAGCTGACGGTGCCGTTCGTGCCGATCCAGGCCTGGGCGTACGTCGTGCCGTACAGCGGCAGCGGGAAGGGCAGGTCGACCCGTTCGGTGGTGTTGTCACCGGTGAGCGCGAGCTGCCGGCTCCCCCCGGTGTACGGCCGGTCGCCGGCGGTGGCGCAGGCGTAGCCGTAGCCGTCCGTGCGCTCGGGCAGGTTCACCGCGACGGAGGTGTCGCCGTCGACGGTGACCTCGGCCGTGCCGCCGCTGAGGCAGCGGGAGGCGTGCGTGGCGTTCACCCGGTAGGTGCCGTGCGGCAGGGTGACCTCGAAGCGGCCCTGCGCGTCGGTCGTCGCGGTCACCGGGGTGTCGGCGATGGTGACGGCGGCCCCGGCGGCCGGGCCGGAGGCGGAGGCGACGGTACCGGTGACCTTGCCGGAGGCGGCCCGGGTGAGGGTGAAGTCGCCGGTGGCGGTGGCGTTCTCGGTCACCGTGGCGGTTGCGGTCTGCTGTCCGTAGCCGAACTTGGCCGCGGTCAGGGTGTAGGCGCCCACCGACAGGGCCGGGAAGGAGTAGGTGCCGTCGGCCGCCGTGGTGGCCGTACGGTCGATCGGGCCGTCGGCGGTGACCTTGACGCCCGCGAGGGGCTGGCCGTCGGAGCGTACGGTGCCGGCGAGGGCTCCGAGCGCACCGCGCGGTGCGGCTTCGACGGCCGCCAGGACGTCGAGACGGCCCTCTCCGAAGACGTTGTTGTCGGCCGCGTCGCCCCCGCACTGGCTGCTGTCGGTGTCCAGGGCGGTGCCGTCGAGGAGGGATTCGGTCTGCGCGATGTCCCCTTCGAGGGCGGGAGCGGCGGACCACAGCAGGGCCACGGCGGCCGCGGTGTGCGGCGAGGCCATGGAGGTGCCGGAGAAGGACTCGTACGTGCCGCCGGGGACGGAGGAGCGGACGTTCACGCCGGGGGCGGAGATGTTCGGCTTGACGATGCCACCGGGGCCCGTGCCGCGGGAGGAGAAGGACGCGATGGCGTTGTTGATGTCGAAGGCGCCGGAACTGTAGGAGCTCGCGTAGTCACCGGGTGAGCCGGTGGTGGCGCAGCCGGGTCCGGCATTGCCGTTGGAGAAGGCCGGGAAGATGCCGGCGGCCCGCCAGGTGTCGACGACCTGCTGGTACCAGGGGTCTCCGCCGGCGCCGCCCCAGGAGTTGTTGACGACGTGTGGGGCGAGGTCGGGTCGCGGATTCTGGCCGTTCAGGTCCGTCGGGGCGACAATCCACTGGCCGGAGGCGAGCAGCGAGGCCTCGGAGCAGGAGTTGGACTCGCAGCCCTTGGCGGCGATCCACCGGGCGCCGGGGGCGACGCCGATCCGGTTGGCGCCCCCGTCGTCGCCGACCATCGTGCCCATGGTGTGGGTGCCGTGGTCGTTGTTGTCGCAGGGTGCGGCGCCCGCGCAGACGCCCGCCGGGTCGAACCAGTTGTAGGCGTGGGAGTAGCTGCCGTCCGCGTTCCGGCCGCGGTACTGGCCGGCCACGGCCGGGTGGGTGTAGTCGACGCCGCTGTCGATGTTGGCGACGACGATGCCCTCGCCGCGGACGCCGATCCGGTCCCACACCTGCGGGGCGTTGATCCGGTCGATGTTCCACTCGACGGCGTCGGCGACGGCCTTCTCCCGCCGACCCTCGGCGGGCTTGGGGAGCTCGACCTTGTCGTCGGCGTCGATCCGGGCCACCTCGGGGCGCTGTGCCAGCGTCCCGGCGAGCTTCTGGCTGCCGACGACGCGCACGGCGTTCACGATCCAGTACGAGGTGTACTCGGCGCCCGCGCCTTGCAGTGCCTTGATGACGTCGGCCTGGCTGCGCGCGGCGTGGTCCTTTTTCGTCCTCAGCACGGTCTCGGCCTTCGCTGCGCGGGTCTGCTGCTTCCCCGCGGCGGTGAGGTCGGCGGCGCTGTCGAGGTAGACCCAGAAGACGGCCTTGGCGGCGCCGTCGAGCTGGGCGCGGAGCTTGGGTTCGATCTTGCGCTCGGCCGCGGTCGGCGCGCTGGGGCCGGGATCCGGTGCCGCTGCGGCGACGCCCGCGCCGAGCGGGAGCAGCAGGACCGAGGTGAGTGCGGCGAGCGCCGTGCGCAGGGACCGTGCGGGCCTGGCACGCCGTGTGGGTCGTAGGGCTGGTGAGGACCGCTTGTCGCGTTGGGCCACGTGTTGTCTCCTCGTACGCCGTGTGCGGGATGTGCGGGAAGGGTGCGCGTGACGTGCGCGGGTCATGTTGAACGAGGCGTCATGCTCATTACAAGAGGGCCTTATGAGCCGTGCCCGGCAGCGCCGGCTCGGGCCGCCCACTGGCCCTTCCGCGCCGGGCGGGCCAGCCTGAAGGCATGACCGTGCCGGCCGAGTCGCCCGACGCACCGCCCGAGCCCGCCGTCCCGCTCGCCTCGGCGCGCGGACGGTGGATCCTGCTGGCCACGGTGCTCGGCTCGACCATGGCCCTGCTCGACTCGACCGTGGTGAATGTGGCGCTCCCCCGCATCGGGGAGGATCTCGGCGCCGATCTCGCGGCGCTCCAGTGGACGGTCAACGCTTATCTGCTGACCCTCGCCGGACTGATCCTGGTCGGCGGAGCGCTCGGCGACCGCTTCGGCCGGCGCCGGATCTTCGTGCTGGGCACGGCGTGGTTCGCGGTGGGCTCCCTGCTGTGCGGGCTCGCCCCGAACGCCGCGGTGCTGGTGGCCGCCCGGGCCCTGCAGGGCATCGGCGGCGCGCTGCTCACGCCCGGCTCCCTCGCCCTGATCCAGGGCTCGATCCGGGCCGGGGACCGGGGCCGCGCGGTGGGCCTGTGGTCGGGGCTGGGCGGCGTCGGCGCGGCGGTGGGGCCCTTCCTCGGCGGCTGGCTGGTGGACGGGCCCGGCTGGCGGTGGGTGTTCCTGCTCAACGTGCCGGTGGCCGCGCTGTGCGTCCCGGTGGCGCTGCGGCATGTCCCGGAGTCACGGGACCCGCTGGCGCACGGCCGCTTCGACGCGGCGGGCGCGCTGCTCGGCGCGGGCTCGCTGGGACTGGTCACCTACGCGCTGATCGAGGCCTCGTCGGGCACCGCCCCCGTGATCGCCGCCGCGGTGGGCGGTGTACTGCTCGGCGTCGCCTTCGTCTGGGTGGAGCGGCACCGGGCCGATCCCATGGTGCCGCCGCAGATGTTCGCCTCCCGGCAGTTCACGGCCGTCAACCTCGTCACCCTGTGCGTGTACGCGGCCTTCAGCGGCTTCTTCTTCCTCGTCGTGCTCCAGCTCCAGGTCGTGGCCGGGTATTCGGCGCTGGGCGCCGGGGCCGCCCTGCTGCCGACCACCTTGCTGATGCTGCTGCTGTCGGCCCGTTCGGGGGAGATCGGCGAGCGGATCGGGCCGCGCCTGCCGCTCACCGTGGGGCCCGTGCTGTGCGCGGCCGGGACCCTGCTGACGCTGCGGGTGGGCCCGGGGGCCTCGTATGTCGCGGACGTACTGCCCGCGATGGTGGTGATGGGGCTGGGGATGGTGGCCCTGGTGGCTCCGCTGACGGCGACCGTGCTGTCCTCGGTGGACCCGGGACGGGCGGGCCTGGCCAGCGGCATCAACAACGCCGCCGCCCGCGCGGCCGGCCTGATCGCGGTGGCGGCCCTGCCGCTGCTGGCCGGGATGGGCCCCGAGTCGTACCTGTCGGCGGCGCAGTTCGACGCCGCCTTCGGCCGTGCGATGCCCTGGTGTGCCGGGGCCCTCGTGGCCGGCGCCGCCGTCGCCTGGGCGACCGTGCGCTCCCCCGCACCGGCCAGGTGCCACCCGCAGTGCCACACGCACTGCGCGCTGTCCTCGCCGCCGCTCGAACCCCGCGAGCGGGGTGGGCCCACGACGCCGGGCTGATCCCGTGTGCTGGAGCGCGACGGCCGATCTGGTGGCCGGCACGGCGGTCGCCGCCGTAGGGGTCGTGTGCCTGGCACGCGTGCGCCGGGCCCGCGATCTTGCCGTCGCGGCCCTGCCGCTGCTGCTGGGCGTGCACCAGCTGGTGGAGGCCGCGGTCTGGGAGTCGGGCGGCGACTGCTCTGCGGCCGCCACGGCCTGGGCCGTGATCGCCCTTCCCCTGCTGCCGGTGTGGGTCCCGGTCGGGGTGCTGCTCGCCGCCGCACCGGGGGCACGGCGGCGCCTGTGGGCGCCGGTGGCGGTCGGAGGCGTGACGGCCGCGGTACTCGTGCACGCCCTCGCGACCGGGCCGGTGAGCGCCGAGATCCGGGGCCGCACCCTCGGTTACGAGGTGCATGTCGCCTGGACGCCCCTGGTCCTGACGGGCTACCTGTTCGCCACTCTGGGCGCCCTGCTGCTCGCCCGGGACCGGTGGCTGCGGGCCCTCGGCTCGGTGCTGGCGGCGGGAGCCCTGGCCTGCGCGGCGCTGTGGCGGCTGGAATTCGCCTCCACCTGGTGTGCCTTCGCCGCGGTGGCCTCGCTGCTGGTGCTGGGCTGGGTCCGGGACCGGCAGCCGGCCGCGGGGAGCGGCTGATCGGCCGAAAGTTTTCTGGACGTATGTAGTGACTTCACATGCGGACAGCAGTAGAACTCGTTCTGATTCCAGCGAGAGCGAGGACGCCTTATGGGTGACAATGCACCTCCCGAAAAGAGCGTGAATGGAATTTCACGCCGCGGATTCCTGGGTAGAACAGGTTCCATTATTGGAGCCGTGGCCCTGGCCGGCCACATCTCGCCGGCCCAGGCCGCCACGACGCCCGCGGCTTCATCCGGACCGATCGCGGACGGCGCCCGGGTGCCCGCCCTCGTCATCGGCACCGGTTACGGGGGTTCGGTCGCGGCGCTGCGGTTGGCCCAGGCGGGTGTGGACGTGCAGATGGTCGAGATGGGCATGAACTGGGACACCCCGGGCCCTGACGGCAAGATCTTCCCCAAGGTGACCAGCCCGGACTACCGCTCCTTCTGGCTCCGGACCCGGACCAAGGCCCCGCTCAGCAACTTCCTCGGCTTCCCCCTCGACAAGGACGTCCCCCGGTACACCGGAATCCTGGACGCCGAGGACTTCGCCGGCATCACGGTCTATCAGGGGCGCGGCGTCGGAGGCGGTTCGCTGGTCAACGGCGGTATGGCCGTCACGCCCAAGCGCGCGAACTTCGCCGCCGTCCTCCCCTCCGTCGACGCCGGCGAGATGTACGACACCTACTACCCGAGGGCCAACGCCGGACTCGGGGTCGGGATGGTCGACCCGGCCTGGTTCGACACCGCCGACTGCTACCAGTTCTCCCGCGTCGGCCGCAAGCACGCCCAGCGGTCCGGCTTCGCCTGGACCTTCGTGCCCGACGTCTACGACTGGGACTACATGAAGCGGGAGGCGGACGGCACCGCCACCAGGTCCGCGCTGGCCGGGGAGATCCTCTACGGCAACAACCACGGCAAGAAGTCGCTGGTGCAGACGTACCTGGCCCAGGCCCGGGCCACCGGCAGGGTCACCGTATCGCCACTGCACAAGGTCACCACGGTCTCCCCCGCCGCGGGCGGCGGCTACACGGTCGCGATCGACCAGATCGACACCACCGGCACCACGGTGGCTCCCAAGACCGTCATCGCCGACCGGGTGTTCTTCGCCGCCGGAAGCGTCGGCACCAGCACGCTCCTGGTCAAGCTGAAGGCGACCGGGGCACTGCCGAACCTCAACGGCGAGGTGGGCAAGGGCTGGGGCGAGAACGGCAATGTCATGTGCGGCCGGGCCAACCACATGTGGGACCCGACCGGCCGGCTCCAGTCGACCATCCCTTGCTCCGGCATCGACAACTGGGACGCCGGTGGCGCATTCGCCGAGGTCGCCCCGCTGCCCACCGGGATCGAGACCTACGCCTCCTTCTACCTGTCGATCACGAAGAACCCCCACCGCGCCGAGTTCACCTGGAACGCGGCGGCCGGCCGGGCGGACCTGAGCTGGCAGACGGCTTGGAAGCAGCCGTCCCTCACCATGGCCAGGACCATCTTCGACAAGATCAACTCGAAGGAGGGGACGATCTACCGCACCGACCTGTTCGGCGGAAACAAGATCTGGAACGACACCCTCACCTATCACCCGCTCGGCGGCGCCGTCCTGGACCGGGCCACCGACAACTACGGCCGGCTGCACGGATACACCGGCCTGTACGTGATCGACGGCGCGCTGATCCCCGGAAACGCCAGCGTGAACCCGTTCGTCACCATCACCGCACTCGCCGAGCGCAACATCGAGAAGATCATCGCGACAGACCTCCCGTAGGGCCGCGTCCTCCCCCCAGCGGCCGGGGCCGTTCGGATCCGCCGAACGGCCCCGTACTCACACCCGGCCGAGCCCCTGCCGAGCCCGGCCGCCCCGCCCCGGCCCCCCGCTCAGTGCCCCGGCAGCACGCAGACGCTGTCGAGGCCCAGCACGTGGTTCAGCCGCCCGAAGGCCAGCCAGGACCCGATGCTCATCGTGAGTTCCACGATCTCCAGCTGGCTGTAGTGCGCGGTCATCCGGTCCCAGAACTCGTCGTCGAGCCCGTGGTGGTCAAGGGTGTACCGCTCGGCGTACTCCGCGGCCAGCCGGGTGCGCCCGTCGAACGCCTCGGTGGTGCGCCACTCGGTGACCGCGTCGGCGAACTCCTCCTCGACCTTCTGCCCGTCCCGCTCGGTACGCCAGTCCAGGCAGAAGACGCACCCGTTGATCTGTGCGACGCGCAGCCGGGCGGCCTCGAACTCGCGCAGCCCCAGGGTGGTGTGGGCGTACACCGACAGGGAGAAGTTGGCGGCGGCCATGCCGATCCCGGGCACCATGTCGCCCCACACGTACTCGATCGGGTGCTGGCCTTCGGGGATGTCGATCCTCATGACGGTTTCCTTCCGAGTCTGCCGGTGGCGGGGCGCAGCGGGACGTCGAGGGCGTCGTAGAGTCCGGGCTCCGCCGCGACGAGCCAGTCGACGGCGCCGACGAGGCGGCCGACGGCAGTGGCGTTGCCGCCCGCGGAGCGGTTCTCGCCCTCGTCGGTGGCCTCGACGGTGACCTCGATGCGGGGACAGCCCTCGATGATGACCCGGTGGGCTCCGTCGCCGCCGTCCGGCGGGGCGGGCCAGTCCGGTGCGCACGCGGGGTGGATGCGGGTGACGTGCTCGATGACGATGCGGGGCTCGCCCCCGACGATGCCCTGCACCTCGAAGCGGATGGCACCCTGGGTGCCCGCCGCGAAATCGCCCATGGTGCGGGTGGTCACGGCGGTGTCGAGGGGGCGGCGCTCCGACGTCTCGCGGATGGCGTCGAGTTCGACGCCGAGCGCCCTGGCCATCATCCGTATCTGGCCGCCCCAGACCATCGTCGGAACCGACGGCATGAGCATCATCGGCTCGAAGTCCATGGGATGCCCCATGCCGATGAGGTCGCGGACGGAGTCCGGCTGGTCGTAGGTGGAGTAGTCGAAGATCTCCTGGCAGCGGATGGCGTCGATGCTGGTGCCGAGGCCGCTGAGCAGGAGCGGGAGCACGTCGTTGCCCCAGCCGGGGTCGACGCCGGAGGCGAAGAGCGAGCCGCCGCCCTCCGCGATGGCCGCCAGCACCGGGTCCCGGAACTCCGGTGGGGCACTGCGGGGGTCGTAGAGCGGGTAGAGGGCCGGGCTGACCACGACGGCACCCGCCCGGATCGCCCGGGTGATGTCGGCGAGGGCCTCGTCGGGGCGGACGTCCCCGGACGCGGCGTACACCACCGCCCGGGGGCGGCCCGCCAGTACGGCTTCGGCGTCGCCGGTGGCCTCGACGCCCAACAGGCGGTCGAGGCCGCCGAGTTCGCCCGCGTCGCGGCCGATCTTGGCTGGATTGTGGACGATGACTGCGCGCAGTTCAAGCGCGGGATGGGCCGCAACGGCGCGGATGGCCAGACGGCCGACGTTGCCGGTGCCCCAGACAACCGTGGGAATCATGCGCGGAGGGTAGCCACCGTCCCCGCACCTTTCCATAGCCGCGCGGCCCGAACCCTCATGCTCCGGGTGTTACTGGTTCTGGCCGCCCAGGACGAAGAGGAGGTAGACGAAGAAGGCGAAGAGGTGGCCGACGAAGAGGTAGGCGATCAGGCGGATGATCAGGCCGCGCGGGAACTTGGCCTCGAAGCGCGCGCGTACGCCGACGGGCTTGTCCGCGGGGGTCACGGGGGTCATGGACGGGCTCCTCGCCTATCAGTGGTGCGTGGTGGACGCGGCCCCGCCGAGACACAGCCCGGCGAGGCTGCTCTGGAGCAGGGTGTGGACGAACAGCAGGTCGGCTCCGCCGGTGGAGGCAGCGCCGATCCGGTGCGGGGTGAGGGAGTCGAAGTGCGCGCTGTCCCCGGGCTCCAGCAGGTACTCGGCCTCGCCCAGGTGCAGGCGCAGCCGCCCCTCCAGGACGTACAGCCATTCCTCGCCGGGATGGACGCGAACCAGTTCCCCGGAGCCGCGGCCGTACGGCACGCGGACGCGCAGTGCCTGCATTCCCCGCCCTGCCCCGCCCGCCTGCCGGTACGTCCAGCCGTCGGCCTCGCGGGCGGCCGGACCGCCGGCCCGTACGATGGGGTCGGCCGCCGGGGAGGCCTCGCCGAGCAGTTCGGAGACCGTCGTACCGTAGGTGCGGGCGAGCCCCAGCAGGAGCGGCAGCGAAGGCTGACGCCGGCCGGTCTCCAAGCGGGACAGGTGGGCGGGCGAGAGCCGGGCCCGCGCGGCGGCGGCCTCCAGGGTGAGGCCGGCACGTCGGCGCAGCTCGCGCAGCTGCGGCGCCACGGCGGGCAGCTGGTCGGCCGCGCCGTCCGGGCGGTCGGGGGTGGGACCGGGCGTCATGCCCCGATTGAGTCAGACTCTTACCTTCCTGGCAAACCGTCTTGCCTCTGAGGCAAGTCGACCGGGGCCGCGACGCCGGCCGGCGCTTCGGCCCGCCCCGGCGCTTTCAGGGGGCGTTCCCCCGGCCCAGCACCGTCTCGACGGTGTCCGCCTGCCCCGCATCCTTGTCCGGGCGGTGCCTGACCACGCGCGCGAAGCGCAGAGCCACTCCGGCCGGGTAGCGCGCCGAACGTTGCAGCCCGTCGTAGGCGATCTCCACCACCAGTTCGGGGCGGACCCGCACGGTGAAACCGTCGTCCGAGGTGGCGAGCGCACGCAGCGCCGCCGTCTGCCAGCGCAGCATCTCGTCCGTGAGGCCCTTGAACGTCTTGCCGAGCATGGCGTAGGTCCCGTCGGCGGCCCGCGCGCCGAGGTGCAGGTTCGACAGGAGGCCGGTGCGCCGCCCGTGGCCCCATTCCGCGGCGAGCACGACCAGGTCCAGCGTGTGCACCGGCTTCACCTTGAGCCAGTGCTTGCCGCGCCGGCCGGCCGCGTACGTCGAGTCGAGAGCCTTGATCACCACACCCTCGTGGCCGCGGCGCAGGGTCTCGGCCCAGAACTCAGCGGCCTCGGCCCGCTGGGCCACCGGGTCGCGGACCTCCAGGCGGCGGACCCGGGCGGCTGCGGGCACGAGAGCGGCCAGCGCCCCGTACCGCTCGCGGACCGGGAGGTCCAGGAGGACGTCGCCGCCGACGGCCAGGACGTCGAAGAAGCGGGCGACGACCGGCAGTGTCCGTCGGGCGGCCGCCACGTCCACCCGGGAGCCGACCCGGCTCGCAATGTCCTGGAAGGGGACGGGACGACCGTCCGCCGTCTGCCCGATCACCTCCCCGTCGAGGATGAACCGGTCCTCCGGCAGCGACCGGGCCAGTTCGGCGACCTCCGGCAGCCGCTCGGTGATCTCGTCGAGGGAGCGCGTGTAGACCCGTACGCCGTCCCCCTCCCGGTGGACCTGCACCCGGATCCCGTCGAGCTTCTCCTCCACCGCGCACGGTCCGAGTGCGGCCAGCGCCTCGGCGACCGATCCGGCCGTGCCCGCCAGCATCGGCTGTACGGGCCGCCCCACCCGCACGGTCACGGCCCGCAGCGCCTCGGCCCCGTGGGCCAACGCCGCCTCGGCGACCCGGGGAAGCGAGCCGTCCAGCATCACCGCGCGGCGCAGCTCCGCCGCGGGCACTCCGGCGGCCGCGGCCACGCCGTCCAGGGCCAGCGCGTCGAGCGCGCCCTGACGCACCTCGCCCGACAGCAGACTGCGCAGGAAGGCCTGCTCGGCCCCGGTGGCGGCGCCGAGCAGCCCGGCGACGATCCGGCTGCGCCGGGCGGCGGACCCAGTGCCGGCCTGCGCCGCGAGCCGGCTCACCGCCGCGTCGACGTCGCGGAGGGTCAGGGTGGGTTCCGGTGCCGGTGCGGTCTCCTGGGCCAGGGTGCGCCAGCCGATCCCGGGACGGCCCTGCGGCAGGCGTCCGGAGAGGTAGGAGATCGCCAGCCCGGCCTCCTCGGGCGGGGCGGCCGCGAAGAGCTCAGCGAGCAGGGCGGTCTTGCGGGAGCGGGCGGAAGTGGCGGCGACTTCCCGTGACACGCGGGCGACCTCGGCCAGGAGCATGCGGCCATCCTGCCGTCCGGCGGCGCGGCGTGCAGGTCGGCCCCGTACCGCAGGCGCGGTAGGGGATCACCGCGGACTGGTCCCTGAGAAGGTCGCCGGATCCGCCTGTGGGTGCTCGGAGGCCGGGTGGCGGGCGTCTAGGGTGCGCGTATGAAGCTCCGTATGCCCCGGCGCCGCCGAGACCGCCTGCTCGCGGGCGCCGCCGTCCTGGCCGTCGTGGCGGGTGCCGGTACGTGGACGGCCGCGTCCGCGTCCGGCGGAACGCCCGCCGTGCACCGCCAGGACCAGGTCCTGAAGATGCCCGGTGCCGACATCGACACCTCTTTCTTCCTCCCGGACGGCGGGGAGGACGGTGGGGCGAGACGGCCGGCCGTGCTCCTCGCCCACGGCTTCGGTGGCAGCAAGGACGACGTCCGCGCACAGGCCGAGCGGCTGGCCCGCGAAGGCTACGCCGTCATGACCTGGTCGGCGCGCGGCTTCGGCCGCTCCGGCGGCCGGATCGGGCTGAACGACCCCGAGCACGAGGTCAAGGACGTCTCCCGGCTCATCGACTGGCTCGCGGCCCGGCCCGAGGTGCTGCTCGACGCAGACGGCGACCCGCGCGTCGGCGTGTCGGGGGCCTCCTACGGCGGTGCCGTCTCGCTGCTGGCCGCCGGTCACGACCGCCGCGTGGACGCGATCGCCCCGGCGATCACCTACTGGAACCTCGCGGACTCCCTCTTCCCCGGCGGGGTCTTCAAGAAACTGTGGTCCGGCATCTTCTTCACCACCGGCTCGGCCGACGGGATGCAGCGCGCCGCAGCGGCGCCGCCGGACACCGGCGGCACGCGGCCGCCGGGCACGGACGGGGCCGCGCCCGGCGCCGGGTCCCAGGACGGTGCCCCGGCCGCTCCGGGCTGCGGGAGGTTCACCCCGGAGCTGTGCGCGATGTACGAACGCGTCGCCGTGGCCGGGAAACCCGACGCCGAGGCCCGCACCCTGCTGGAGGCGCGCAGTCCGTCGGCGGTCGCCGACCGGATCAAGGTGCCGGCCCTCATCGTGCAGGGGCAGGACGACTCCCTCTTCCCGCTGGACCAGGCCGACGCCATGGCCGCGGCCATCACGGCGAACGGCGCGCCCGTGTCGGTGGACTGGGCGGCCGGCGGACACGACGGCGGCATGCGCGAGGCGGACCGGGTGGAGGCCCGCGTCGCCGCCTGGTTCGACCGCCATCTCAAGGGCGACGAGGGCGTGGACACCGGCCCGGCGTTCCGGGTCTCGCGCTCCGGGGGGATCGACTCCACGGACGGCGAGGTGATACTGCGCGGCGCGACCGGCGACCGCTACCCGGGGCTTACTTCCGGCCCGAGGGAGTTCAGCCTGTCGGGGCGGGAGCAAAGCTTCACCAACCCGGCGGGCGGCGCGCCGCCCGCACTGTCCTCCCTGCCCGGCATCGGCGGGCAGCTCGCCTCCCTCGGGGCCGGATTCTCGCTGGACTTCCCCGGGCAGAACGCCCGCTTCGAGTCGGCGCCGCTGGACCGGGACCTGCAGATCACCGGCAGCCCGACCGTGACGCTGAAGGTGAGGTCGACGGCAGCGGACGGTTCCGCCGTGCTGTTCGGCAAGGTGTACGACGTGGGGCCCGACGGGCGGCAGCAGGTCCTGCCTTCCCAGCTGGTCGCCCCGCTGCGGGTGGAGAACGCGCAGCAGGGCGCCACCGTGCGGATGAGGCTGCCCGCGATCGACCACTCCGTCACCGCCGGACACCGGCTGCGTCTCGTGGTCGCCGCCACGGACCTCGGCTATGCCGGCCCGGCCGCGACGGCCCGCTACACGGTCTCGGTGGACGGCCCGCTGGCCGTGCCCGTCGCGCCCCGGGTGCGGACGGCCACGGCGGGACTGCCCGCCTGGACGTGGGCCCTGCCGCTGGGCGCGCTGGCGCTGGCCGCGGCACTGCTCGGGTTCCGCAGGACGGGCCGGGCCGCTGCGGGCGCGGCCGGGCCGCGGTCCGGGGGACCGCGGCCGGACCCGGCGCTGGCCGACGTACCGCTGCAGATCACCGGGCTGACGAAACGGTACGCGAAGTCGCAGGACCGGTACGCGGTACGGGATCTCTCGCTGCGCGTGGAGAAGGGGCAGGTGCTGGGGCTGCTCGGGCCGAACGGAGCCGGGAAGACCACCACGCTGCGCATGCTGATGGGGCTGATCTCGCCGGACGCCGGGGAGATCCGGGTGTTCGGGCACCCCGTGCGGGCCGGGGCGCCGGTCCTGTCGCGGGTCGGGGCCTTCGTCGAAGGCGCGGGATTCCTGCCGCACCTGACCGGCCGGGCCAATCTGGAGCTGTATTGGCAGGCCACCGGCCGCCCGGCCGGTGATTCCCACATGGCGGAGGCGCTGGAGATCGCGGGGCTCGGCGACGCGCTGGAGCGCGCGGTGCGCACGTACTCCCAGGGCATGCGGCAGCGGCTCGCCATCGCGCAGGCGATGCTCGGGATGCCGGACCTGTTGATCCTCGACGAACCGACGAACGGGCTGGACCCGCCGCAGATCCGCGAGATGCGGGACGTGATGATCCGCTACGCGGCCGGCGGACGGACCGTCATCGTCTCCAGCCACCTGCTGTCGGAGGTCGAGCAGTCCTGTACGCACCTGGTGGTCATGGACCGCGGGCAGCGGGTGGCGGCGGGCGAGGTCGCAGAGATCACCGGGGGCGGGGACACCCTGCTGGTGACGCTGGCGGAGCCGGTGGACGAGGTGGCCGTCGGGAAGGTGGCGGCACTGGAGGGCGTGGGGTCGGTGGTGGTCGCGGACGACGGGCTGCTCGTACGGCTCGAAGGCGCGACGCCCGCCGGGCTGATCGCCGAACTCGTGCGGCTGGAGGTGCCGGTGACCGGAGTGGGGCCGCACCGCAGACTGGAGGACGCGTTCCTCACCCTGATCGGAGGCCCTGCGTGAGTACGGCGACGACGGCGCGGGAGGCGGCTTCCGGTTACCGGGCGAGCCGGACGCTCCCGCTGCGCGTGGAGGCGCTGCGGCAGTGGCGCCGGCGGCGGACCCTGGTGATGGGCGGGGTGCTGGCCGCCCTGCCCTTCATCCTGATCATCGCGTTCGCGGTGGGGGGCGGGCCGGGCAGTCGGCGCGGCGGTGGCAACCGGATCACCCTGATCGACACGGCCACGGCCTCGGGCGCGAACTTCGCCGCGACCTGTCTGTTCGTCTCGGCCGGTTTCCTTCTGGTGGTGCCGGTGGCGCTGTTCTGCGGGGACACCGTGGCCTCGGAGGCGAGCTGGTCCTCGCTGCGCTACCTGCTGGCCTCACCGGTGCCGCGGGCGCGGCTGTTGTGGAGCAAGCTGGTGGTGGCGCTGGGCTTCAGCCTGGCGGCGATCGTGCTGCTGCCGGTGGTGGCGCTGGCCGCCGGCACGGCCGCCTACGGGTGGGGGCCGCTGAAGCTCCCGGCGGGCGGGGCGCTGGCGGCCGGGGACACGGTGCCGCGGCTCGCGCTGGCGGTCGCCTTCGTGTTTGTGTCGCAACTGGTGACGGCAGGGCT
This sequence comes from Streptomyces sp. NPDC058880, assembly GCF_042742535.1. NCBI lineage: Bacteria > Bacillati > Actinomycetota > Actinomycetes > Kitasatosporales > Streptomycetaceae > Streptomyces > Streptomyces sp. NPDC058880. The sequence goes on along the minus strand of NZ_JBHYMC010000048.1, from coordinate 25,753 downwards.
GGCGTTCTGGCTCTCCACGCGGACGGACGCACCGTTGGGTGCGGTGGGCGGCGCGGTCGGGCTGACGATCGTCGGCAACGTGCTGGACGCGGTGACGGCGCTCGGCTCCTGGCGCGAGTTCCTGCCGGCGCACTGGCAGTTCGCGTGGGCGGACGCCCTGCAACCCCAGCTGGAGTGGGGCGGCATGGTGAAGGGGGCGGTGGTTTCGGTGTCCTACGCGCTGGTGCTCTTCGCCCTCGCCTTCCGTGGCTTCTCCCGCAAGGACATCGTGTCCTGACGGGCGGCCGGCAGCCTGCTCGACGAGCGCTCCTCCTGCCCTTGGGGCACGGGGAGCGCTCGTCTGCCGGGCATGGCCCTACGCGGGGACCGCCGGGGCGATCGCGTCGATCTCGGCGAGCAGGTCGGCGTCCAGCGGGCGTTCGCCGGCAGCGGCGTTGGCCCGAATCTGCTCGGGGGAAGTGGCGCCCGCGATCACCGAGGCGCAGCCGGGCTGGCCGGAGAGCCAGCCGATGGCCAGTTCCAGGACCGTGCGGCCGTACTTCTCCGCGATCGCGGCCAGCGCCTCGACCACGTCGAGGCGCTCCTCGGTGAGGTAGCTGTCCCTGCCTTCGAGGCGGGAGCCGGCCGGGACGGGCGCGCCTCGGCGGATCTTGCCGGTCAGCAGGCCGTTGGCGAGCGGGTAGTACGGGAGTACGCCGACCCCGTAGTGCAGTGCCGCGGGTACCAGCTCGCGCTCGGCCGACCGCTCCAGCAGCGACCACTCGTTCTGCGCGGACACGAAGGGGACGAATCCGCTCTCGCGGGCGACGTGGGCGGCTTCGGCGAGCTGCCAGCCGGAGAAGTTGGAGTGGCCGACGTAGCGGACCTTGCCCTCGGCGACGAGCTCGGTGAGCGCGGCGAGCGTCTCGGTGATGGGGGTGGCCGGGTCGTGGCTGTGCAGCTGGAGCAGGTCTATGCGGTCGGTTCCGAGCCTGCGCAGGGACTCCTCGACGGCGCGCCGGATGTAGGCGCGGCCGCCGGGGGATCCGGCGGCGGGGCCGTACTTCATGTCGACGCCGTCGTACCCGAACTTGGTGGCGAGGACGACCTGGTCGCGACGGCCCTTCAGGGCCTGCCCGAGGTGCCGCTCGGAGTCGCCCCCGCCGCCGTAGATGTCGGCGGTGTCGAGGAGCGTGACACCCGCGTCCAGGGCGGCGTCGACGACGGCGCGGGTGGCCCGGGCGTCGAGCCGGCCGCCGAAGTTGTTGCAGCCGAGGCCGACCGCGGACACTCGCAGACCGGAACTGCCCAGGGGGAGATGGCGCATGTGTGTTCGTTCCTCCGACTCGACGCGTACATGATCAACAGCTCGTCAGTCTAATCCGGGGTGTAGGCGGCTCAGTCCGGTCTTCGCAAGGGCTGGGTGAGCGGTCGACAACGGGCAGCGGAACGCCTTCGGCCCTCATGGTCCTGGAGACCCGCTCTGAGACTGGCGCCGCTGTCCACCGGTGGGATCCGTGGCGGTAGCCTGCCCCCATGGTTGCGGGCGAGGGAACCGAGCACACCGGTAACAATCTTGAGGACCAGGGCTGGGGTGCAACGCGTGCCTGGGTGGAGAAGGGGCTTACCGAGGCAGAACGCATCGAGGACGTTTCGAGGTTGCGTGGCGGCTGGACGTCGGAAATGCGCCGTCTGGACATCTGCGGGCCGGGCGGTCGACGGTCGCTGGTCCTGCGGTCTTTCGTCAAGCCCTTCTACGTTCGCCACGCGGAGGGCCTGTTGACCCGCGAGGCAGCCATTCTGCGCCTGCTCGGCAGCACGGATGTGCCCGCGGCCAGGCTGGTGGCGGTGGACCCGACAGCACAGTACTGCCACCATCCGTCCTTGCTGATGTCCCTGCTGCCTGGGACCGTGCGTCTGGGTGATGAGGGCGCCGACCGGCGTGCCGAACTGCTGGCCCGCCAGTTGCTGCGCATCCACCGGCTGCCAGTGACCGCAGAGGCACGGCCTCGCACCTATCAGGCGTGGACCTCTCCCGAGCGGGTGAACCCGCCCGAAGACACCGAGCGGCCTGAGCTGTGGCAACGGGCCGTGGACGTGATCCGCCGCGAGCCCCCGGACTACCGGGCCTGCTTCCTGCACCGGGACTTCCATCCCGGCAATGTCCTCTTCACCGGCGACGGCGACGGATTGCGGATCAGCGGCGTCGTCGACTGGGTGGAGACCTCGTGGGGACCGGCCGACCTGGACGTGGCCCATTGCTCGACAGCCCTCGCCCTGCTGCACGGGGTTTCCACGGGCATGCAGTTCGCCGACCTCTACGTTGCGGCGGGAGGGACGCTGGCTGAAGATCACGCTTCTCATCTCTACTGGCGTCTGCTGGACGCCTTGGCCTTCGCTCCTGACGCGGAGAAGGTCGCCGTCCCATGGCGCGAAGTAGGCCGTGCCAATCTGACCCCCACCTTGCTGACCAGGCGGCTGGAGGGATACCTCCAGGCGCTTTTCGCACGCTACGCCTGAAGCCGGATCGGTGGCCTGCGACCAAGAGAACAACCCCGTCATGCAGGCAGTTGTTCGGGGCATTCGAACCACCCGTCTTCCAGGCGAGCCGAGATCGTAAGGGTGCAACGGGTTCGCCTCATGGTCCGCAAGCCGATTACCGAGGCGCCGCTTGACTTGTTCGCCCCCTGAGACGTCTAGGTTCGGGCGGTCGCGTGGCGCGTTCGACTCCCGGCCATCCTGTGCGGAATCGTTCATCTTCGCCGCCGTACGCCATCTCCCGCTCCCACATGACCGTCCGATGTTCGGAAACGACAAGGAGCCAGCCTAGAACGGCCGAGTGGGGCGCCTGCCACCCCTCTCGCCCGTTCTGCCGCATACCTGCGGCCGGATCAGGTCGATCAGTCACCATCCCTCGGGGACTGCGGGCGATCGCCTGATGGCATACCTTGACCGTTTTCTTCGACGCGGGCGGGCCGGGAGCGTTCAAACCGTCTGGACGAGTGAAGCTCGCAGATCGTCACCAAGAGCGGAGATGTCCTGATATGCGCTACGAGGTCCACCGACAGGGCTAGAACGGATCCCCACGGCACCGACCGGCACGCCCGGTCTGCGATTTCGAGAGGACGACTTCGTGAGCCACTCGCAGGACGACAACCCGATCACCCCCGTCACCGCGGCCCAGTTGATCCGGATCTCCGGGCAGGGCATCTACACCTCGGCCACGTCCGTGGACCCGGACGCCGTCAACGTCGCCGAGGCGCTGGTCGCCACGCTGAACGGGACGGCCGAGACCCCGCTGCTCACCCCCGAACTCCAGCGGCTGACGGAACAGGTGCGGCAGAAGGCGACCTTCGGCTTTCCCCGCATCACCACCCACGACGGCGTGAGTCTCTCCGCCCACACCATCAGGCTCAACACCTCGGAGCCCCGCCCAGTGGTGATCGTGCCGTCGGGTTGGACTCCGTTCGGCTGGATCATCTTCGAGTACGCCTACCTCCAGCTGGCGCTCCGCGGCTACCACGTCCTGGCCTACACTCCGCGCGGCATTGGCCTCACCTTCCCCGTCTCAGACGGCTCCTTCGCGGACGCGCCCTGGACCTCCGGCGGCACGATCGACGTGGCCGGCCCTTCGGACTGGGCCGACGGCTCCACCGTCATCGACTACGCCCAGCAGCACTTCGCACCGAGCAAGATCGCCTTCCTCGGCGAGTCCTACGGGTCCGGGATCAGCCAGCTGGTGGCGGCCCACGACCCGACCGGCCGCGTGGACGCGGTCGTGGCCCTGAGCACGTGGGGCGACCTGGCCGACAGCCTCTACCAGAACGACACCCGGCACATGAAGGCCGTACAGGCCTTGATCGACTTCACCGGGGGGCCGATCGAGCGGAAGTTCGACCCGGCGACCCGGCAGATCCTCGAGGACTTCCTGGCCGGCGAGAACCTCGAAGGCGTGGTGGCCTGGGGCAAGAAGCGCTCCCCGTCCTCGTACGCCGACCGGACCAACGCCCGCGGCGTCCCCACCTTCATCTCCAACACCTGGCACGAAACGCTGTTCCCGGCCAACCAGGCCATCGAGCACTTCGAGCGGCTGACCGTGCCCAAGCGGCTCAACCTCTGGATCGGCGACCACGCCGCGCCCGAGGGCGCCGGCCTCACCATCCCGTTCAGCGGGCCGAACCTGCCCGTCGAGGAGGCGTTCGCCTGGCTCGACCACCACCTGCTCGGGGCCGACAACGGCGTTCCCGGCTGGACGCCGCTGAGCAACCAGATCATGTTCACCTACCGGACCGAGCCCGACCCCGGGACCGGCCAGCACGTCATCACCGAACCGGCCGTCCGCGAAGCGGCGCAGTCCTGGGCGGACGTCACCGCCTCCACCGAATCCTGGTACCTCACCGCCTCCTCCACGGACCGCCGTGACGGCGGCCTCGGCACCGCGCCGGAGACGGGCTGGAAGCGGGAGTTCACGGCCGGGCAGATCACGGCCGCCACCGCGGTCGACGCCATCATCACCACGGGCCAGGCGGAGTGGAAGGGCAACCCGAAGCCCTACCCCACGGGCACCTTCGACCGCCGGCACCTCGCCGTATGGACCAGCGGCCCGCTCCAGACGGGCCGCCGCATCCGCGGTGTCCCCCAGCTCACGCTGACCGTGCGCAGCTCCGCCCCGGACGCGACCCTGGTGGCCTATCTGTTCGACGTCGCCCCCGACGACACCGCCCGCATCATCACGCACGAGCCCTTCACGCTGCGAGAGCTCGCCCCCGGCGAGGACCGCAGGGCCACCTGGCAACTCCAGGCCGCCGGCTACGACCTCGCCCCGAACCACCGGCTCATGCTCGTGGTGAACAGCAAGGACCAGCTCTACTCCGACGCGGGCGACGGCGCTGCCCACAGCATCACGCTCACCGCCGCCGAGGACACCTCCGCCCGCCTGGTCCTGCCCCTGGGATAGCCCCGCACGGCAGGAGCACCCCGGCCGGGTCGGCCGGGAACGGTGTCACCCTGGGCTTCGCCACCGTCCCGGCCCGGTCCATCACCCCGCAGCACTCCGCCAGGAGCCCGCCGCCTCGGGCAGGTAGACGACGTTGGGCGCGCCCGTGTCGGGGTGGACCTCGATGCGGGCCCGCACGCGATACACCTCGGCCAGCAGTTCCTCGGTGAGCACCTCGGCCGGTGGCCCCGAGGCGGCGACCCGGCCGGCCGCGAGGACGTAGAGCCGGTCGCAGAAGGCGGCCGCGAGGTTCAGGTCGTGCAGGACGAGGAGGCTGGTGGCCGGCAGCGCCCTGACCAGACCGAGCACCTCCAGCTGGTAGCGGATGTCGAGGTGGTTGGTCGGCTCGTCGAGGGCGAGCAGTCCAGGGTCCTGGACGAGGGACCGCGCCACCAGGACCCGCTGTCTCTCACCTCCGGACAGCTCGTCGAAGCGGCGGGAGGCGAAGGCACCCGCCCCCACGGTCTCCAGAGCCGCGGTGACGCACTGCCTGTCGTACGGGCCGTCCTGTTCCCAGAAGCGCTTGTGCGGGCTGCGTCCCATGGCGGCGACCTCGCGCACGGTGAGCCCGAACGTACCGGTCGCGTCCTGCGGCACCACCGCCACGCGCCGTGCCCGTTCCTTGACGGTGAGGCTGCGGGCGTCGGCCCCGTCCAGCAGCACCCGCCCGGCGGTCGCCAGCAGGGCCCCGTGGACGCAGCGCAACAGGGTGGTTTTGCCGCTGCCGTTGGGGCCGACCACTCCCACCGTCTCGCCGGGCTTGGCGGTGAGGTCGATCCCGTGCAGCAGCGTGTGCCCGTCGGTCTCGTAGCGCACGCCCTCCACCGCGAGTTCCACCGGCCGGGCCGGCCCGCTCCCGGTCACCCGGTCGCCCCTTCGGTACGGCTGGAACGACGCAGCATCCAGAGGAAGAACGGCCCGCCGACGAGCGCGGTGACCACCCCCACCGGTATCTCCTCGGGGGCGGCGGCCGTGCGGGCGATCAGGTCGGCCAGGAGCAGGAACACCGCCCCGCCCAGTGCGGCGACGGGCAGCAGCGCCCGGTGGCCGGCGCCCACGGCCATCCGGGCGGCGTGCGGGACCATCAGTCCGACAAACCCGATGGCCCCGCTGCACGCGACGAGCACGCCGATGACGAGGGAGGTCAGGACGAACACCGCGGCGCGGAAACGTCCGGTGTCCAGTCCCAGCGTGTGCGCGCCCTCCTCCCCGGCGAGGAGCAGGTCGAGCGGCCGGGCGAGGGTGAGGAGCAGGGCCCCGCCGACGAGCAGTGCGATGGTCGGCAGGGCCAGCTCGTCCCAGCGTGCCCCGCCGAGGCCGCCGAGGGTCCAGAACAGCACGGAGCGGATCTGGTCGGGGTGCGCGGCGAGCACCAGGACCAGGCTGGTGAGGGCGGACAGGATGTACTGGACGGCCACGCCGGCCAGGACCAGCCGGCCCGTGGTCATGGTGCCGCCGCGCCGGGCCATCGCGTAGACGGCGACGAGCGCGGCCATCGAGCCCGCGAAGGCGGCCAGTGGTACGCCCATGCCGAATCCGGCCGCGGCCGTGCCGAAGACGATCACGAGGACGGCTCCGGCGGAGGCCCCGGAGGAGGCTCCGAGGAGGAACGGGTCGGCGAGCTGGTTGCGCACGAGGGCCTGGAGCACGGTGCCCGCCACCGCGAGGCCGGCACCGACGACGGCGCCGAGGAGGATCCTCGGCATCCGCACGTCCCACACGATGGAGGCGAAGGCGCCGGCGGGCCGGTCCCCCGTCAGGCCTCGGACGACGATGTCGAGCACGCGGTCGGGGGCGATCCGCACGGGCCCCAGTGCCAGGCCGGCGACCGCCGAAACGGCGAACGCGGCGGCGAGGGCGGCGAGGACCGCGCCGGTGCGGAGCCTCACGCGGGATTCGGGTGGAGCTGGCTCCCCAGCGATTCCACGGCGTCGGCGACCCGGACGCCGAGGACGGCCGAGGACAGCGGCAGTACGACGAACCTCCGGTTCTTGACGGCGGGCACCTCGGCGAGCGCAGGGTCGTCCAGCAGGCGCTGTTTCTTGGCCTCGACGGTGGTGCCGCCGTAGTCGTAGATGAGGACGACCTCGGGCTTGCGCTCGATGACCTTCTCCCAGGCGACGTCGCCGAAGGTGTCGTCGAGGTCGGCGAAGACGTTCGTGCCGCCTGCGAGGGAGATGATCTCGTTGCCCACGCCGTTGCCTCCGGAGGTGGCGGCGGTGGCCTCGCCGGAGTCGTAGGCGAAGACGGTCGGGCGGGGCCGGTCCTTGACGCGTGCGGTCACGGCGTCGATCCGGCGCTGTTCGTCCTCGATGAGCCGCGCTCCGCGGTCGGGCACCCCGAAGGTCCGTGCGACCTCGGTGATCTCGGTCTTGAGCTGGTCGAGGCCGACGGCCCCCTCCGTGCAGTACTCCACGTTGAGGCGGGAGCCGATGCCGGACGTGGCGAGGCCCTCGCGGTCACGGCCCTGTGTCTTGTCGAAGGCGCTGGCATAGCCGCCGTAGACGAAGTCCGGGTCGGCGCCGAGCAGGACCTCCTTGGAGGGGTACTCCTCGGCCAGCACCTTGATCTTGTCGTAGGCCGGCTTGTAGGCGGGCAGTACCGCGTCGTCGAGGTAGGCGGTGCCGGCGATGCGGTCGTCCAGGCCGAGGGCGAGCAAGAGCTCGGTGGCGTGCTGGTTCATGGTGACCGCCCGCCGGGGCGGGGCCTGGTAGGTGCTGCTCACACCGCAGTTGGTGACGGTGTACGGGAAGCCGGGGGCGGCGTCCGCCGAGGCTGCCTGCGGCCCGGCGCCGGGGGTACCGGCGCAGGCGGTCAGGGACATCAGGAGTGCGAGGGGGGTGAACGCGCGCAGGGCGGCGCGGGAACGCGACATGGCGGGGCCTCTCCGGGGGATCCGCGTCCCCTGGTCGACGTGAAGGGCAGAGGCGGTGCGTCAGTGTCTGACTCCCGGTGTCCCGCGCGGAGACGGCCGGTCACAGTGGCGGGACCGTACCGGAATCGCACCGGTTTCCTGTCCTGCACCGCCTGGTTGTGCGCCCCAGTCTGCCAGAACCCGCACGTGGGGCGGGGGGCGGGCGTCCGAAGTCCGGACTTGCGGGCGGTACGGCGCCGTGCGTGCCGGGTCCGGTCCGTACGGCGCACTCCCGCCGACGCGCCGTCGGGCCGGGTTCCCGACGACTCCGGCCCGGCGGACCGGCGGTCCGAACCGATGGCAGGGGCGGCAGGATTCGAACCTGCGGCCTACGGTTTTGGAGACCGTTGCTCTGACCGACTGAGCTACACCCCTTCGACGCGTCCCACCATGGCACGGTCGGGCCAGGCGATCCAACGGGTTTCCGGCGCGCCGCCGAACGGAGTCAGCGGCAGAGCTCCGTGGTGGGGTCGAGTTCCGGCCGCCCCCTTGACCACCCTGGTCCAGACCAATAGTTTCCGGCGTGCACAGCCGCACGCGCCCACGCCCACTCCTCGCCTCCGCAAAGGAAGCCCATGCGCCGCAGCATGCTCGGCAGACTGGCCGTAGCCGCCTGTTCCCTCTCCCTGCTGACCGCCTTCGCCCCCGCTGCCGTGGGCGCGGACGGCGACGCCTCCGCCGCAGGCGGGTCGGGCCGCTCGTACAGGAAGGTCGGCTACTTCACGCAATGGGGCGTCTACGGACGAGACTTCCAGGTCCAGGACCTCGACGCGAACGGCTCGGCCGGCAAGCTCACCCACATCAACTACGCCTTCGGCAACGTCAGTGCGGAGGGCAGGTGCTTCACCGGGAACGTCCCCGGAAAGGCCGACGCCTGGGCCGACTACGCCCGTCCGCTCGATGCCGCGAACTCCGTCGACGGGGTCGCCGACACCTGGGACCAGCCGCTCGCCGGCAACTTCAACCAGCTGCGCGAGCTGAAGGCCAAGCATCCCGGCCTGAAGGTGCTGATCTCGCTGGGCGGCTGGAGCTGGTCCACCCACTTCTCCGACGCCGCGCTCACCCCGGCCTCCCGCAAGGCCCTCGTGGCGTCCTGCATCGACCTGTACATCAAGGGCAACCTCCCCCAGGACGGCACGCGCGGTGGTGCCGGAGCCGCCGCCGACGTGTTCGACGGCATCGACCTCGACTGGGAGTGGCCCGGCTCCGCGGGCGACGCCGACACGAAGTACCGGCCCGAGGACAAGCGCAACTTCACCGCGCTCGTCAAGGAGTTCCGCACCCAGCTCGACGCGTACGCACGGAGCCGGAAGAAGGCCAGGTACGAGCTGACCGCCTTCGTCCCGACCGCGCCCGCCAAGATCGACGCCGGCTTCGATGTCCGCCGGATCATGCGCGACCTGGATTTCGTCAACCTCCAGGGATACGACTTCCACGTCTCCGGCGAACCGCGGACCGCACAGCAGTCCGCTCTGTACGCCCGTGACGACTTCAGCGTCCACGGCACCGTCGAGGCCTGGAAGCGGCGCGGGGCGCCCGCGCACAAGCTCGTGATGGGCATGCCGTTCTACGGACAGGGCTGGACCGGAGTCGCCGGCGGCGGGGACGGAATGGGCCGGCCCGCCACCGGACCTGCCCCGGCCACCTGGGCCGCCGGATACGAGGACTACAAGGCTCTGAAGAAGCTCGCCGATTCGGGCGCCTACCAGGTCCACCGGGACCGGCGCGGCGGGCACGCCTGGCTGTTCGACGGCACCACCCTGTGGACGTACGACGACCCCCGGGTGCTGCGCGTCAAGACCGGATACATCCGCGAAATGGGCCTGGGCGGGGCGATGTTCTGGTCGCTCGACGCCGACACCGCGGACGGTGAGCTGATGACGGCCGTCGACCGGGGCCTGCGGGGCCGCTGACCGGCGCCGCCGGGCCGTGGAGATCCGTCCGGCCCGGCGGCGCCCCTCCACGTACGCCCCCCGCAGGACCCGGACGGGCGCGACGGCACGGGCGGGCCGCCTCCCCGCCCTCTGACGCCGCCCGATCCGAAGCGCCGCCCGATCCGAAGCGGCGGCCGATCCGAAGCGGCGGCCGTCACCACCATCACCGCCGGGCCGGGTCACTGATCCGCAACCCGTGCCACCGGAGTGGACCCGGTCGGGGGCCCGCTCACCGCTCCGCCCCTGCCCGGTGTCCGGCCGGGCGGCCGCTCTGCGCGCAGGCGGAGGCAGTCCGCCCCCGCGGCCGCGCCCTGGACGACGAGGAGAACGCGTCGTACGCGCCCTCCCTGCGCGCGGCGGCCGAGCCACCGGCGCCCCTGCCGTGACCCCGGTGGGTGCCCGGAAATGGCCTCCGGGAAAATTCTTCCGATTAACTGTTATCGGGGCCCCCCTCCGCGGTCTCCCATGCATCGGGCATCATCGACCGCCGGTACGGACAGGGACATTCACATGACTACTCAGCACACCGCAGCGCTGGTGGCAGCGGCGCGCAGGGGCGATCCCCGCGCGCAGGACGAGCTCGTCGGCGCCCACCTCCCGCTCGTCTACAACATCGTCGGTCGGGCCCTGAACGGTTCCTGCGACGTGGACGACGTGGTGCAGGACACGATGCTGCGGGCCCTGGACGGACTGGGCGGTCTGCGCGCGGACGAGTCCTTCCGGTCCTGGCTGGTGGCCATCGCGATGAACCGGGTGCGGGCGCACTGGCAGGCCCGGCAGAGCGGCTTCGGCGAGAGCTCCCTGGAGTCGGCTTGCGCCGTGGCCGACCCGGGCGCGGACTTCGTCGACCTGACCGTCGTACGCCTCAACCTGGCGGGCCAGCGACGCGAGACGGCCCGGGCGACGCGCTGGCTGGAACCCGACGACCGGGCGCTGCTGTCGCTGTGGTGGCTGGAGTGCGCCGGGGAGCTGACCCGGGCGGAAGTGGCCTCGGCGCTGGAGCTGTCCCCCCAGCACACGGCGGTCCGGGTGCAGCGGATGAAGGCGCAGCTGGAGGCGGCGCGGGTGGTCGAGCGCGCCCTGGACGCCCAACCGGGATGCGGGGAGCTGCGGACCGTGCTGGCAGGCTGGGACGGGCAGCCGTCGGCGCTGTGGCGCAAGCGAATAGCCCGTCACGCCCGCGAGTGCGTCCGGTGCTCCGGGCTGTGGAGCGGCCTGGTCCCGGCGGAGGGGCTGCTGGCCGGGCTGGCCCTCGTCCCGGTCTCGGCGGCCCTGCTCGCGGGGGTGCGTACGGCAGGCTTCGCCCCGGCTTCCTTCGCGGACGAGGCGGTCTCCGCGAACGGCGCCGACGGCGGATTCAGTGAGGCGGCGACGCAGCTCACTCCGGTGGCCGGTACCGGTGGCCGGGGCGCGCTGCGCAAGCGGCGGCGGAGCCGCCGCCGGGTGGTCGGCGGCGCGGTGGTCGCCGCCTGCGTCGCGGGCGGCGGCCTGGTGTACCTCGGAGGCCTGCCCGGTTCGGGGAGCCCGAAGGACGAAGGCGGGGCGTCCGCGGCGCCGGTGGCCGTCCTCTCGGCGACGGAGTCCGCCGGAACCCCTTCGGAGTCGGCCTCCCCGTCCCCCTCCGCCCCGGCGAGCCCTTCGCCGAGTCCGAGCCCCACACCGCGGCGCAGCAGCCCGCCCAGCCCGCGGGCCTCGTCGCCCAAGCCGGCCCCCGCGCCGCCGGGTATCACCGGCCAGGTGGTGGCCCTGGTCAACACCGAGCGGGCGGCGGCAGGCTGTGGGCCCCTCAAGGAGGACCCGAAGCTGCGGGCTGCGGCGCAGGAACACTCCGACGACATGGCCGCACGGGGCTTCTTCGACCACACCAACCCGGACGGCGAGGACCCCGGGGACCGCACGACGGCGGCCGGCTACCGCTGGTCGACGTACGGCGAGAACATCGCGAAGGGCCAGCAGACGGCGAAGTCGGTGATGGACTCCTGGATGAAGAGCACCGGGCACCGGGAGAACATCCTCAACTGCTCCTTCAAGGACATCGGCGTGGGCATCCACCAGGGGGCGGGCGGCCCCTGGTGGACGCAGAACTTCGGCGCGCGGTAGGCGGCCCGAATCAGCCACGGGCGAGTGCGCGCAACGCTGCGACGCAGTCGGGGTGGCTCGGGGCCCATCCCAGCTCCGCCTTCGCCCTGGCGTTGGACACCCGGAGGTTCGTCGTGACCATCCGGTGGGCGTAGGGGTAGGCACGCATCAGCCAGCTGGGCGCGTTCAGCGGCCTGGGGGTGGCGAAGGCTTCCGCGACCGCCTTCACGTGCGCGCCGAAGCCCATCGGGGTGTCGTCGGCGATGTTGTACGCCTGCCCTGCCCGGCCTCCCTCGACGGCGAGCGCCACGGCCCGGCCGGCGTCCGCCAGGTCGACCCAGGGCAGGACGCGCCCCTGGTCGGCGACCGCCGGAAGCTTCCGGCGGCGCAGCAGTTCCACGAGGGCCTCCGTGCCCCCTGCTCCGTAGAACAGGCCGAACCGCAGGGCGATCCCCTCGATGCCGTCCGCCTCCAGTACGAGCTGCTCCTTGACCCGCATCGCCTCGACGTGGCGGTCCACCGCGCGGTCGCCGGTGGGGCCGAAGAGGTCCCCCGCCTCGGTGACCACGTGCCGGCCGAAGTCCCGGTAGCCGTAGCCGAAGACCATCGACTCGGCGATGACGCGCCGGGCGCCGAGCTCGCGGGCGGCCTCCATCAGGTGCCGGGTCCCGATGAGCCGCAGGTCGTCGGTGGCGTACATCTCCCGGTGCCTCATCGGTGCCTCGCGCAGGGCGGTGGCCGCGTGCACGATCGTGTCGATCCGGAGGCCGGCGACCGCGCGCAGCAGTCCGTCACGGTCCAGCAGATCGGCCCGTACGTCGGATCCGGCACCCCGGCCGAGGCCGGTCACGGTGTGGCCGGCGCGGGTGAGCGCCGCGGCGATGTGGTGTCCCAGGACTCCGCTCGCCCCGGCCAGCAAGACGTTCTTGGTTTCAGTCACACCCGGACGACCGGCCGCCGGTGGCGGATGTGACACATCGGTAGCGTGACCTGTGTCACTGCGGCGGGCCGGGTGGGCGCCTCCCCCGGACCGTCCAAGCGCGTGCGGTGAGCCGGACCGAGCCGCCCGGGCCGGCGGGCAGGGTCGCTGCGAGCCGGGTGCGCAGCCGGTCCCGGGCCGCGGGGGCGAGCGTCGCGACGTAGCCGGGAGCAGGTCCCTGACCGGAGAGGAACGGCTCCCACAGGTCCTCGAGGCCAGTGAAGACGGTGGGCACCTCGACGGAGCCGACCGTCACGTCGGTCAGCCCCGCCCCCGTCCAGAGCGCGCGCAGCGGATCGGGGCGGCACAGGGGGAAGCGTCGGCCCTCGTCCAGCGCGGCGGCCGCCGGGTCGACGGCGGCCGCGGCGTCCCAGAAGAGGCGCAGGAGCGCCATGCCGTCGGCGTAGTCCCACACGTACGCCGCGACCAGCCCGCCGGGCCGGACCACCCGGGCGGCCTCGGCGACCGCCGCCTCGGGCGGTTCGACGAAGTTGAGGGCGAGTCCGCTGACGACGGCGTCGAACACCGCGTCGCATAGGGGCAGCGCCGAAGCGTCGGCGACGGCGAAGCGGGCGGGCACGGGCGCGGCGGCCCGGGCGGCGCGCACGAACTCCCCGGACCGGTCGAGTCCCAGTACGGTGCGCGGCCGGCACCGGGACGCGACCTGCGAGGTCAGCGCCCCGGTGCCGCAGCCGACGTCCAGCCATCGCAGGGCGGCCGGGGCGCCCAGCCGCGCCAGGAACAGCTCGGCGACCCGGCGGCTCCACCGGCCCATGTACCGCTCGTAGGCGTCGCCCCGCGCCCAGACGTCGGACGGGCCTCCCGCGTCCATCCGCCGCGCCTAGTGGTGGAAACCGGAGCGGGGTGCGGTGGCCGGTGCGGGAGGGGGCGAGGCCGTCAGGTGCTCCACGGCCCGGCGCAGGTCCTCGACGAGCAGGGCGATCTGGTCGCGGGTCACGCCGTGCCGGACCAGGACGCGCTGGATGACGGTGTCGTCGCGGTCTGCGGGCAGCGGGTAGGAGGGCACCTGCCAGCCGCGCATGCGCAGCCGGTCGGAGAGGTCGTAGAGGGTGAAGGGGGCCGAGGCCGGGTCGGTGAGCGTGTAGGAGACGGCGGGCAGGGCCCCCTTGCCGTCGTAGAGGAGGGTGAAGGGGCCCATGTCGGCGATCTGGCGGGCCAGGTACTGGGCGGTGTCGGCGCAGGCCTGCTGGACCCTGGCGTAGCCGCCGCGGCCGAGGCGCAGGAAGAGGTAGTACTGGGCGATGACCTCACCGCCGGGGCGGGAGAAGTTGAGGGCGAAGGTCGGCATGTCGCCGCCGAGGTAGTCCACCTTGAAGACGAGCTCCGCGGGGAGCAGGTCGGCGGAGCGCCAGATGATCCAACCGACTCCGAGGGGCGCGAGTCCGTACTTGTGGCCGGAGGTGTTGACGGAGGCGACGCGCGGCAGTCTGAAGTCCCAGACCACGTCGGGGTGGAGGAAGGGGGCGACGAAGCCACCGCTCGCGCCGTCGACGTGGATGGGGATGTCCCAGCCGTGCTCGGCCTGGATCCGGTCGAGCTCGGCGGCGAGTTCGGCGACGGGCTCGTAGTCGCAGGTGTAGGTGACGCCGAGGATGGCGACGACGCCGATGGTGTTCTCATCGACGTACTCGGCGAGCTGATGGGGCCGCAGGCCGGTGGCGCCGGGCTCCAGCGGGACCTGGCGCAGCTCGACGTCGAAGTACCGGGCGAACTTGTCCCAGCAGATCTGGACCGGCCCGCAGACCAGGTTCGGGCGGTCGGTGGAGAGCCCCTCGGCGCGGCGGCGCTCGCGCCAGCGCCACTTGAGGGCGAGGCCGCCGAGCATGGCAGCCTCGCTGGAGCCGGTGGTGGAGCATCCCGTGGCGGTGGTGCCGGCCGGGGCGTTCCACAGATCCGCCAGGATGTTGACGCACCGGGACTCGATCTCGGCGGTCTGCGGGTACTCGTCCTTGTCGATCATGTTCTTGTCGAGACAGACGTTCATCAGGCGGTGCACACCCTCGTCCGACCAGGTGGTGCAGAAGGTCGCGAGGTTCTGGGCGGCGTTGCCGTCGAGCAGGAGCTCGTTGCGGAGCAGCTCGTAGACGACCTCGGTGGGCGAGTGGTCCTCCGGAATCCGGTACTTGGGGAGGATCTGCCCGCTCAACGTGGACGCGAACACGTCCGTGTCGGCGTCCTGGCGGGATGCGTCCTTCGTCTCATGCAGGGCCATATCGGGACTATAAGTGAATAAAGTCGCCATTCACCGGCACTTCGGACGGTGACGCGGGGCGGTGACTGGCGGGTCACCCGCCGGTCCGTCGGTCGGCGGCGCGGAGGTAGCCGTCCAGCTCGGCGGCGCCGGCCAGCAGGACCCGGCCGCGGGCCGACAGACGTTCGCGCCAGGTGGCCAGGGCCGCGTCCAGGGGCTCCAGGCCGCCGGCCGAGCGGACCTCGGTGAGCAGCGGGGCGATCTGCTCCAGCCGGTAGCCGCCGCGCCTGAGCTGGTGGGCGAGGCGGGCGTCCCGTACGGCGGCCGCGTCGTAGACGCGGTAGCCGGTCTGCCGGTCGCGCCGTGGCTGGACGAGCCCGGCACGCTCCCATGCGCGCAGGGTCGCGGGGCGGACCCCGAGCCGCTTCGCGAGCGGCCCGATGAACGTGTCACCGGATGCGGGAACCTCCGTGAGGGGCGCCAGGTCGCGCAGGGCGCTCTCCACGGCCCACAGGGTCCGCCGGTCGTCGAGCAGCTGGGCGTGGCTCTCGTCGATGAGGCGGAACGCCTCGTCGAGCACGCCCTCGTTGACCGCCTTCATGATCGACGCCGCCGTCCGGTGGCCGTGGCCGGGCACCAGGGCGAGGAAGGCGTCCAGGGCGCGGGCGTGCAGCGGGGTGTAGGTGCGGTAGCCGTGGGACGTGCGGTCGGCGGCCGGGAGGATGCCGGCCTCTTCGTAGTTCCTGATCGCCTGCGTGGACAGGCCGTGGCCGCGCGCCAGATCGACCGGCCTCAGCCGCACACCGCTTTTAAGGTTCTTCCGCATTAACCCCATGATATGGCGGGAAACTCTCAACCGGAACTTCAACGATAGCGTTGAAGGTATGGATATCGGCATCAAGGACACCGTCCACACCGTCGAGGCCGCCGCCGTCATGGGGCTGCTCACCACCCGGCCGCGGGTGCTCGCGCTGGGCGAGCCCACCCACGGAGAGGACGCGCTGCTCGACGTCCGCAACGAGCTGTTCCGGCAGCTCGTCGAGGAGGAGGGCTACCGGACGATCGCGATCGAGAGCGACTGCCTGGCGGCACTGCGCGTCGACGCCTACGTCACCTCCGGCACGGGCGGCCTCGACGAGGTCATGGAGAGCGGGTTCACCCACGGCTTCGGCGAGTCCGCGGCCAACCGCGAACTCGTGTGCTGGATGCGGGCGTACAACGACGGCCGGCCCGCGGCCGACCGGCTCCGCTTCGCCGGCATCGACGGCCCGCTGGAGATCACCGGAGCCGCGAGCCCCCGCAAGGCCCTCACCGCGCTGTACGACTACCTCGCCCACCACGTCGACGCCGCCCTGCTCCCGTGCACCGGGCAAACGCTCGACCGCCTGCTCGGAACCGACGCACGGTGGACCGAGCCGGCCGCGATGACGGATCCGGCCCGGTCCGCGGGCCGCTCCGCCGGGGCCGGTGAACTGCGCCTGCTCGCCGACGACCTCGCGGCGCTGCTCGAAGCGCAGACGCCGCACCTGATCGGGGCGACGTCGCGGGAGGAGTGGGAGCGGGCTCGCCTCCACGGACGCACGGCCACCGGCCTACTGGGCTACCACCGCTGGATGGCCGACACCTCACCCGGCCGCATGGCGCGGCTGGTCGGCCTGCGGGACCTGATGATGGCCGAGAACCTCCTCGCCCTCGCCCGGCGCGGCCCCACCCTGGTCCACGCCCACAACAGCCACCTCCAGCGGGGCAGGAGCGCGATGCGGATGGGCGACCTGCCCCTGGAGTGGTGGAGCGCGGGTGCGATCGCAAGCGCACACCTGGGCGGGCAGTACGCCTTCTTCGCGACGGCCCTGGGCACGATCCGGCACCGAGGGGTGGACACCCCGCAGTCGGGCACGCTGGAAGGCCTGCTGTACGCGCTCCCGAACGACCTCTGCGTGGTCGACTCCCGTGCGCTCGGCGCCGCCCTCGCGGGGACGCCGACCGCACCCCGCACGTCCGCCTGGTTCGGCTACGCCCCCTTCGAGGCCGCCCAGTTGCCGATGACCGACGGGCTCGTGTTCATCAAGGACATCCCGCAGGGCCGCCCGGCGGCCATCTCGCCGGCGCGCTGACACTCCGCTTCCGGCCGACTCTCCCGTGTGACACCGTTCATACGACCCCCGCCCCACAGGAGAACTTACCGCCCAGTAGGCTCATTCCCACAGATCTTCCCGTCCGGACCTCAGGAGCCGGCCCGGACGGGAAGATCATCCAACTGGTTCTACCGGCAACTTGTCCGCCGATGTCCGGATACCGGCCACGTCTCCTCCGAGCGCTGATACCTCTTCGGGCATGAACAAGATCACCCGCCGTCAGGCTCTGGGGACAACCGCCGGTGCACTCACCGTCCTCGGCCTGACCGCCGCAGCATCGAGCGTCGCCACGAGCGCCGCCGCGACCCCGGCCGTTTCCACACCCCCGGGCACGGTCGACGAGGTCTACCAGGGCCGCCGCATCCAGATCAGCACGGGCGGTGGAGGCCACCACGGCGGCCACCACTCAGCCGGCCAACCCACCGTCCGGATAGACGGCAGAGAACTCCACATCATGCGCAACGCCGACGGCAGCTGGATCAGCGTGATCAACCACTACGAGACGTTCACCGAGCCCAAGCTCCTCGCCCGCGCCGCCGTCCGCGACCTCCAGGGCGCTCCCCTCGTCCCCTTCGGCGGTGCGGCATGACCGTCCGCAAGAACCAGGCCTCCCTGACCTCCGACGAGAAGCGCGCCTTCACCTCGGCGCTGCTGGAGCTCAAGCGGGACGGCAGCTACGACCGCTTCGTGACCACCCACAACGGCTTCATCATGAGCGACACCGACTCGGGCGACCGCGTCGGCCACCGCTCCCCCTCCTTCCTGCCCTGGCACCGCCGCTTCCTGCTGGAGTTCGAGGCGGCGCTGCAGCGGGTGGACGCGAGCGTCGCACTCCCCTACTGGGACTGGACCGCCGACCGCACCACCCGCTCCTCCCTCTGGGCCCCCGACTTCCTCGGCGGCACCGGCCGGGCCCGCGACGGGCAGGTCCTCGACGGCCCCTTCGCCTACTCGACGGGCCGTTGGAACATCAACGTGCGCGTGGACGGGCGTCCCTACCTGCGGCGCACGCTGGGTGCGGGCGTTGCCCAGCTGCCGACCCGGGCCGAGGTGGACTCCGTCCTAGCCATGCCGGTCTACGACATGGCTCCCTGGAACAGCTCCTCGAACGGCTTCCGCAACCACCTGGAGGGCTGGCGCGGCGTCAACCTGCACAACCGGGTGCACGTGTGGGTCGGCGGGCAGATGTCCACCGGCGTCTCCCCCAACGACCCGGTGTTCTGGATGCACCACGCCTTCGTCGACAAGTTGTGGGCGGACTGGCAGGCCAAGCACCCGCAGTCCGCCTACCTGCCGGCAGCGGGCACCACGAACGTGGTGGACCTGAACGACACCATGCGGCCGTGGAACGACGTGACCCCGGCGGACATGCTGGACCACCGGAAGTTCTACACGTTCGACACCGAACCGGTCGCCGCCGCCAGCCAGCGGTAGTGCAGTTCGGGGCGGCCGACCTGGCCGTACCGCGGGGTCCGGTCCGCCCGGCCGCTCTCCACCAGGTGCTCCAGGTAACGGCGGGCGGTGATCCTGGAGATCCCGGCCGCCTCGGCCGCCCCCGCCGCGGTCAGCCCCTCGGACGCGGACCGCAGCAGCGCGGCGACCCGGTCCAGGGTCGGCGCGCTCAGCCCCTTGGGGAGCTCGGCCGGGCGTGGCGCGCGCAGCGCCGCCATCGCCCGGTCGACGTCGTCCTGACCGGCCGCCTCGCCCGCCGCCTGCCGGAACTCGGCGTAGCGCAGGAGCCGTTCGCGCAGCGTCGGGAAGGCGAAGGGCTTCAGGACGTACTGGACCACGCCCAGCGAAACGCTCTCGCGGACCACGGCCAGGTCCCGGGCGGAGGTCACCACGATCACGTCGACCGGATGCCCGGCGGCGCGCAGCCCACGCGCGAAGCGCAGGCCGTGTCCGTCGGGCAGACCGAGGTCCAGCAGGAGCAGGTCGACCCGCGTGCGCTCCAGCACCCGGGTGGCCCCGGCCAGCGAATGGACGGCTCCGACGGCGGTGAACCCGGGCACGCGGTTGACGTACAGCGCGTGCGCGTCGGCGGCGACCTGGTCGTCCTCGACCACCAGCACGCGCACCTCTGCGCCGCTCACCGCGGGCTCCGCGCGGCCGGTGCCCGATCCGCGGCCCGTTCGGGAGCGGCGGGCAGCCGTACGGTGAACTCCGCACCGCCGCCCGGCCCCTGCGCGGCGACCACCGCGCCGCCGTAGCGCTGAGCCACCTGGGCGACGAGCGCGAGGCCGAGGCCGCGGCCCTCACCCTTGCCGGACCAGCCCCTGCGGAACACGTCGCCCCCCTCGGGCAGTCCGGGCCCGTTGTCCGCGACCCGCAGCAGCAACCCGTCGCGCTCGGGCCGCAGCGTGACCGCGATCCGCGCCCCGGGGACGGCCGCCACCGCGTCGACGGCGTTGTCGATGAGGTTGCCCAGCACGGTGACGAGATCGCGGGCCGGCGGCAGGCCTGCCAGGTCGGCCAGGCTGCGGCTGTCGGCGGTCACGGCGAGTTCGACACCCCGCTCGTGCGCCTGGGCGGCCTTGCCCAGGAGCAGCGCGACGAGTACCGGCTCGCCCACGGCGGTGACCACCTCGTCGGTGAGGGCCTGCGCCAGCTCCAGCTCGGCCGTGGCGAAGTCCACCGCCTCCCGGGCACGGCCGAGCTCGATGAGGGAGACCACGGTGTGCAGCCGGTTGGCCGCCTCGTGGGCCTGGGAGCGCAGTGCCTGTGTGAATCCCCGCTCGTGGTCCAGCTCACCGGTCAGGGCCTGTAGTTCGGTGTGGTCGCGCAGGGTCACGACGGTGCCCCGGCGGCCGCCGCCGGCGACCGGCGAGCTGTTGACCACCAGCACCCGGTCCGCGGTCAGGTGCACCTCGTCCACCCGGGGCCGGTCGGCGAGCAGTACACCGGTGAGGGGCGTCGGCAGCCCGAGGTCGGCGGCACCCGTTCCGGTGACGTCGCCGGGCAGGCCCAGCAGTTCGCGACCGGCATCGTTGATCAAGGTGATCCTGCGCTGCCCGTCGAGCATGAGGAGTCCCTCGCGCACCCCGTGCAGGGCCGCCTGGTGGTAGTCGTACATCCGGCTGAGCTCGGCCGCGTTCATGCCGTGCGTGTGGCGGCGCAGCCGCGCGTTGACCACGTACGTGCCGGCGCCGCCGAGGGCGAGCGCTCCGCCCGCGACCCACACCAGCGCGGAGAGCTGCGCGCCGAGCCGGTCGCTGACGGCTCGGACGGTGATTCCCGCGCTGACCAGACCGATGATCCGGCCGTCGTCGTCGAGTGGGGTGACCACGCGGATGGAGGGGCCGAGGGTGCCGGTGTAGGTCTCGCTGAAGGTCTCGCCGCGCAGGGCCGGGGCGGTGTTGCCCAGGAAGGGCTCACCGATCCGGTGGGGATCGGGGTGGGTCCAGCGCCTGCCGTCCGGAGCCATGATCGTCACGAAGTCGACCCCGGAGTCCACCCGGACCTTCTGCGCATAGGGCTGGAGCTCGGCCGAGGGGTCCGTCCCGCGCGCCGCTCCCCGGGCGGCCTCGCGCACGGAGGGCGAGTCCGCGACCGCGCGGGCCACGGCCCCGGCCTGGCGCGCGGCGGCCTCCTCGGCCTGCCCCCGGGCGGTGGCGTAGGCGAAGACGGCACAGCCGGCGACGACCACGGCGACGAGCAGTACCTGCATGGCGAAGAGCTGGCCGGCGAGGCTGCGCGGCGGACGAGGGAGGCGGAACATGGCGCTCAGTGTGCACCGGGTCGTGAACTCAATGAACGCAAGGGTGACCGGGGTCACAGCCCTGGGTGATGGTCTCCCCGGACGACTTCACCACCAGGAGGCATCGTGGCCGCCAGGCGCGACAGAACGCACTATCTCTACATCGCGGTGATCGCCGCGGTGCTGCTCGGCATCGCGGTCGGGTTCGCCGCACCCGGCGTGGCCGTGGAGCTCAAACCGCTCGGCACGGGCTTCGTGAACCTCATCAAGATGATGATCTCGCCCGTGATCTTCTGCACGATCGTGCTGGGCATCGGCTCGGTCCGCAAGGCCGCCAAGGTGGGCGCCGTGGGCGGACTGGCCCTCGGCTACTTCATGGTCATGTCCACGGTGGCACTGGCCATCGGCCTGTTGGTCGGCAACCTCCTGGAGCCGGGCAGCGGGCTGCAACTGACGGAGGCGGCGCGCAGCGCGGGCGAGGCGCAGGCCAAGGCGGGCGGGGCCGAGAGCACGACGGAGTTCCTGCTGGGGATCATCCCGACCACACTGGTCTCCGCCTTCACCGGGGGCGAGGTGCTCCAGACGCTGCTGGTGGCACTGCTGTGCGGGTTCGCCCTGCAGGCCATGGGCGCGGCCGGCGAACCGGTGCTGCGGGGCATCGGGCACGTGCAGAAGCTGGTGTTCCGAGTGCTTGCGATGATCATGTGGGTAGCTCCCGTGGGCGCCTTCGGGGCGATCGCCGCGGTGGTCGGCGCGACCGGCATCGACGCCCTGAAGTCCCTTGCCGTCATCATGATCGGCTTCTACACGACCTGCCTGCTCTTCGTCTTCCTGGTGCTGGGCACCCTGCTGCGCGTGTGCACCGGGGTCAGCGTCTTCGCCCTGCTGCGCTACCTGGGCCGGGAGTTCCTGCTGATCCTGTCGACCTCCTCGTCGGAGTCGGCGCTGCCGCGGCTGATCGCGAAGATGGAACACCTGGGCGTCTCGCGCCCGGTCACCGGCATCACCGTGCCGACCGGGTACTCCTTCAACCTGGACGGGACCGCGATCTACCTGACGATGTCCTCGCTGTTCGTCGCCGAGGCCATGGGTACGCCGCTGGCCCTGGGCGAGCAGATCTCGCTGCTGCTGTTCATGGTCATCGCGTCGAAGGGTGCGGCCGGCGTGACCGGCGCGGGTCTGGCCACCCTGGCCGGGGGCCTCCAGTCGCACCGGCCCGAACTGGTGGACGGAGTGGGCCTGATCGTGGGCATCGACCGGTTCATGAGCGAGGCGCGGGCCCTGACGAACTTCGCGGGCAACGCGGTCGCGACCGTGCTCATCGGCACCTGGACGAAGGAGTTCGACCGCGACCGGGCCTGCGAAGTCCTCTCAGGACGGCTGCCCTTCGACGAGAAGACGCTGGTCGACGACGGGCACGGGACGCAGCCGGCCGCACCGGCCGCGGCTCCGGTCGCCGCCCCCGCCGCGACGGTCCCGGCGCACCGCCCCGAGGACGGCGTGCCGGTCTAGGGCTCCCCGACCGGTCCGCCCTCGGCGGGCCGGTCGTGCAGGGCTCGCCCCCACGGTGCCCCGCCCGGCCGGCCCGTCGCATTCTCCGCACTTGCACCCATAGTCGGAATTCGGCCACCGATAAACGAACCCCGGTGCTGTAAAAGGTACTTCCGCAACCGGCCGCGTGCATGACATCTTGCGTCCACCACTTGTTTCGTACGGCCCGGCCTGACCACCGGGTCAACGGAGGACGCATTGATACCCCACATATCCAGCCGACCTCGGCGTACCCTCGTGCTGGCCGCCACCCTCGGCGCGGCCCTCGCCTTCGGGGCGCCCGCCGCGCTCGCCGGCACCGCTCCGGTCTCTCCGTCCGGCTCCCCCGCCCCCGCCCCCGCGGCGGCGCCCAAGGCCGCGGCCCCTGCTTCCCAGAGTGCGACCTGGGTTGCCGGCACCCGCGCCTACCTGGTGATCACCGCCCCCGGTGACACCACGGCGGTCCGCAACGCGGTCACCGCCAACGGGGGAACGGTCTTCCAGCACTACGACGCGATCGGCGTCATCACCGCCCACTCCGCTTCCGCCTCCTTCGCCGCCACCATGCGCGGCGTGAGCGGGGTCCAGCAGGTCGGCGCCACCCGCACCTCGGACGTGCCGGCGGACGCCTACAACCCGGCGCTGCCCGCCAATCCCACGCAGTCCGCGACGCCTTCGGGCGAGCCGGTCCGCGCCGACATGACCCAGATCAAGGCCGACCAGGCCTGGGCCGTCACCACGGGCTCCGCCTCCGTCAAGGTCGGCATCCTGGACACCGGTGTGGACGACCAGCACCAGGACCTGGCCCCGAACTTCAACGCCGCGGACTCCGCGTCCTGCGCCTACGGCAAGCCGGACACCCGTACGGGTGCCTGGCGCGACGTCGGCACCCACGGCACCCACGTGGCCGGTACGGTCGCCGCCGCCAAGAACGGCAAGGGCGTCATCGGCGTGGCCCCGGGCGTGAAGATCTCATCGGTGCGCATCGCAGAGCCGGGTTCCTCGCTGTTCTTCGCCGAGAACACGATCTGCGGCTTCATGTGGGCCGGCGACCACGGCTTCAAGGTCACCAACAACAGCTACTACACGGACCCGTGGCAGTTCAACTGCCCGGACAACGCCGACCAGGCCGCGATCATCGAGGGCGTCAAGCGCGCCCAGGAGTACGCCGAGGGCAAGGGCTCGCTCCAGGTCGCGGCGGCCGGCAACTCCAACATCGACCTCGCCAACAAGACAACCGACACCGAGAGCCCGAACGACTCGACGCCGGTCAGGCGCACCATCACCAACGCCTGCCTGGACATCCCGACCGAGCTCCCGGGCGTGGTCACCGTCTCGGCGATGGGCACCACCGCGAAGGCCTCGTACTCCAACTACGGCCTGAACGTCATCGACGTCACGGCTCCCGGCGGAGACTCCACCGGCATCTACAGCACCCTGCCGGGGGGCAAGTACGGCTCCATGAGCGGCACCTCGATGGCCTCGCCGCACGTGGCCGGTGTGGCGGCACTGCTGGCCAGCACCAACCCGGGGATCACCCCGGCGCAGCTGCGCGACAAGCTGGCCACTCAGGCCAACGACGTCGCCTGCCCGTCGGACAGCCGCTGCAAGGGCACCACGGCGAAGAACGGCTTCTTCGGCGAGGGCCAGGTCGACGCCCTCAAGGCGGTCGGCAGCACCCCGCAGCCCGGCACGTACTTCGAGAGCACCGCGGACTACGCCATCAGCGACTACACCACGGTGGAGAGCCCGATCACCGTCAGCGGCGTGACCGGCAACGCCCCGTCCGCCCTCAAGGTGGGTGTGAACATCGTCCACACCTACATCGGTGACCTCAAGGTCGACCTGATCGCCCCGGACGGCTCCGTCTACACGCTCCACAACCGCTCGGGCGGCAGCACCGACAACATCAACCAGGTCTACACCGTCAACGCCTCCTCCGAGGTCGCCAACGGCACCTGGAAGCTCCGGGTCAACGACAACGCCCGCGGCGACAGCGGCAAGATCGACTCCTGGAACCTGACCTTCTGAGGTCTGACGCAGGGATCCGCCGCAGGGCCATCGGGGAGCGGTGCAACCGCTCCCCGATGGCCCTCACCGGTTCCGGGCGATCCCGGCGGGTGCGCGGCCGACCGGGCCGCGCACAGCCGGACGGGGGCCGCGCCCCGGTCCGGTCAGCCGCGCCGGGTACGCAGGACGCAGTCGCCGCACAGGCCCCCGCCGGGGACCCGGTAGTAGAGGCAGCAACTGCGCCGTACGAAGGCCACGCCGAGCCCCTGCTCATGGACGAACGTACCGGTGCCCGCGAGCGCCCCACCGTCGGCCAGCAGGCCGCGCGCCAGCCCGAGGGCGGCGCCGGCCGGGACCCGGTCGATCAGCACCCGCAGCGCACCGACCAGCCCGGACGCCGTGTTCCCCCGCATGACCGTCGGCGACAGGCCGTAGCGCTCCCGCAGCCCCGCCTCCAGCAGGGCGAGGTTCCCCAGGACCGACTCCCCGAGGTCCTCCACGGGCCGGGCGGCGGGCGCGGGCAGCCAGAACCGGAGCGACCCCGCCTCCGGCAGCTGCCACCACACCCGGTCGGCGGCGAGGTCCGGCACCTGGCCGGCCAAGGCCGCGCACCCCAGTCCGAGCGACCACAGCCGCGAGGCGATCCCGAACTGGGCCGTCGAGGCGGCGACCCTCCCGGGTCCGCTGCCGATCCGGCGGCCCACCTCGGCCACGTAGGGCCCGAGGTGCCCGCCGTACAGCGCGGTGAGCGGCCGGAAGCCGGGCTCCGGCGGCTGCTCCCCGTACGCGACGGTGAAGAAGGGGCCCACGTCGGCCAGTCGCCGCAGTACGTCGTCCATACGGGGCATGATCTCAGGCCCCGCGCACGGGCGTGCTCACGTCACCCTCCGGGCGGTGGGGCCGGGACCGCCGACGGCTCCAGCGGCGCCGGGGATCAACCGTTCGGCGGTCTCCCGTCGGAGTTTCGCACCGGCTTCCGACCGGGCCGCCGGGGTGCCTGCCGCCCGGCGCGAGGACCCCTGCGGACCCGGGTGGCGCAGTCGCGTGCGCATCGCAGTCCGACCGCCCTCCGGCACCCCGCCGACGGCCGCCCGTCCGGCCCCGGCCCGGCGGGCGGGCGCCGTCGGGGACGTCCGCGGGACCGGCCCGCGGGGCCTCGCCCGGCAGCATCGGACTGTCCCCGCATCGCCGCAGGTCAGCGATCCAGCGCACCTTCGGTGCGCGCCGGGGGCGTGGTAAATCCCGTGGCGCGCGCCGGGGGTGCTTCTGTCTGCCCTGACGTGGGCTG
>NZ_JBHYMC010000047.1:0-56477 GCF_042742535.1 Streptomyces sp. NPDC058880 | reverse complement strand
CGGCCGGGGCCCGCCTGCGTCTCCGGGGGTTCACATGCTCATCGCACGCGCGTGGCCCAGCTGCGACATGACCCAGTGGTAGGTGTTCGCGTCCACCGCGGGGATCATCGTGGAGTGGTGGCGGCCGCCGCTGGTCACGGTGACCTGGATGTAGCCGGTGGTGGTCTTCTCCTTCATCAGCAGGAAGAGCAGGCCGAGCAGGCAGAACAGGAAGAAGACGATCGCCAGCACGATCGCGTGGGGCGGGATCTTCTCCTCGGTGCGCGAGAAGTCCGTCGCGTTCCACATCGCGCCCCGGAGCGGCATCGTGCCCGACGGGGTGATGATCTGGTCGCCGGCGACGGTGATGTCGCCGAGCGCGAAGCCCGCACCGCCGACCGGGGCGGCGGAGTACCCGGCGGGCACCGGGACGCCCGCGCCGCCGACGGTCGGATGGTAGGCGGGGGCCGCCGGGTAGGGCTGGGGGTATCCGTAACTGGCCTCACCGGGGCCCCACTTGTAGTCGCCATGGCCCGGCGCACCGGACGTGCCGCCCTGGCCGGCGGGGCCGCTCGCGTACGGGTTCGGCTGCTGCTCGCTCATACGGCCGATCCTTCCACAGGCACCCCCGCCCTGTACCCCCGCTCCTGCAGCCCGGTGTCCCCGATCGGGGGGAGGCCTCCGGCAGCCGTTCGACGCGCCCCGGCGACGCACGAGGGCCCCGCTCCGGACGAACCGGGGCGGGGCCCTCGTGCAGGCCGGGAGGGAAGGTCAGAAGCGGCGCGTGATCAGCGCACGCTTGACTTCCTGGATCGCCTTCGTGACCTCGATGCCGCGCGGGCACGCGTCGGTGCAGTTGAAGGTCGTGCGGCAGCGCCACACGCCGTCCTTGTCGTTCAGGATCTCCAGCCGCTGCTCGCCGGCCTCGTCACGCGAGTCGAAGATGAAGCGGTGCGCGTTGACGATCGCCGCCGGGCCGAAGTACTGGCCGTCGTTCCAGAACACCGGGCACGAGGACGTGCACGCGGCGCACAGGATGCACTTGGTGGTGTCGTCGAAGCGCTCGCGGTCCTCGGCGGACTGCAGGCGCTCACGCGTCGGCTCGTTGCCCTTGGTGACCAGGAACGGCATGACGTCCCGGTACGCCTGGAAGAAGGGCTCCATGTCGACCACGAGGTCCTTCATCACCGTGAGGCCCTTGATGGCTTCGACGGTGATCGGCTTCTCGGGGTTGATGTCCTTGATCAGCGTCTTGCAGGCGAGCCTGTTCTTGCCGTTGATCCGCATCGCGTCCGAGCCGCAGATGCCGTGCGCGCACGAGCGGCGGAAGGTGAGCGTGCCGTCCAGGTCCCACTTGATCTTGTGGAGACCGTCGAGCACGCGCTCCTTCGGGTCGATCTCGATCTGGAAGTCCTGCCACTGCGACTCGTCCGAGACCTCGGGGTTGAAGCGGCGGATCCGGAAGGTGACCGTGATGTACGGGGAGGCCGCAGCCGCCTCTTCCATCTTGTCCAGGGTGGGGGTAGCCATCAGTACTTACGCTCCATCGGCTGGTAGCGGGTCGTGACGACCGGCTTGTAGTCGAGCCGGACCGAGTCCGAGCCGTCGGCTCCGACCTCGCGGTACGCCATGGTGTGGCGCATGAAGTTGACGTCGTCGCGGTTGGGGTAGTCCTCGCGGTAGTGACCGCCGCGGGACTCCTTGCGCGCCAGGGCGGACACGGCCATGACCTCGGCCAGGTCGAGCAGGTTGCCCAGCTCGATGGCCTCCAGTAGGTCCGTGTTGAAGCGCTTGCCCTTGTCCTGGACGGACACGTTCTTGTAGCGCTCGCGCAGCTCCGCGATCTTCTCGACCGCGGTCTTGATGGTCTGCTCCGTGCGGAACACCATCACGTTCGCGTCCATCGTCTCCTGGAGCTCCAGACGCAGGTCGGCGACCCGCTCCTGGCCCGTGGAGTTGCGCAGGTGCTCGACCAGGTCGGCCACCTGCTGCGCCGGGTTCTCGGGGAGTTCGACGAAGTCGTTCTCCTGCGAGTACCGGGCGGCGGCGATGCCGGAGCGCTTGCCGAAGACGTTGATGTCCAGCAGCGAGTTGGTGCCCAGGCGGTTCGCGCCGTGCACCGACACGCACGCGACCTCGCCGGCCGCGTACAGGCCGGGGACGACGGTGGTGTTGTCGCTGAGGACCTCGCCCTCGACGTTGGTCGGGATGCCGCCCATGGCGTAGTGCGCGGTGGGCTGGATCGGGATCGGGTCCGTGTACGGCTCGATGCCCAGGTAGGTGCGGGCGAACTCGGTGATGTCCGGGAGCTTCGCGTCGAGCTGCTCCGGCGGGAGGTGGGTGAGGTCCAGGTACACGTGGTCTCCGGCCGGACCGCAGCCGCGGCCCTCACGGATCTCGGTGTAGATGGAGCGCGAGACGACGTCACGGGACGCGAGGTCCTTCATGACCGGCGCGTACTTCTCCATGAAGCGCTCGCCGTCCTTGTTGCGGAGGATGCCGCCCTCACCGCGGGCGCCCTCCGTCAGCAGGATGCCCATGCGCCAGATGCCCGTCGGGTGGAACTGGAAGAACTCCATGTCCTCCAGCGGCAGGCCGCGGCGGTAGCAGGCCGCCTGGCCGTCACCCGTGAGGGTGTGCGCGTTGGAGGTCACCTTGAAGAACTTGCCGGTGCCGCCGGAGGCGTAGATGACGGCCTTGGCCTGGAACACGTGGATCTCGCCGGTGGCGAGCTCGTACGCGACCACACCGGCCGACTTCTTGACGCCGTCCTCCTCGACCAGGAGCTGGTCCAGGACGTAGAACTCGTTGAAGAACTCCACGCCCTCCTTGACGCAGTTCTGGTACAGCGTCTGGAGGATCATGTGGCCGGTGCGGTCCGCGGCGTAGCAGGACCGGCGGACCGGTGCCTCGCCGTGGTTGCGGGAGTGGCCGCCGAAGCGGCGCTGGTCGATGGTGCCGTCCGGGGTGCGGTTGAACGGCAGGCCCATCTTCTCCAGGTCGAGGACCGCGTCGATGGCCTCCTTCGCCAGGATCTCGGCGGCGTCCTGGTCGACCAGGTAGTCACCGCCCTTGACCGTGTCGAAGGTGTGCCACTCCCAGTTGTCCTCCTCCACGTTGGCCAGCGCGGCGGCCATGCCGCCCTGCGCGGCGCCCGTGTGGGAGCGGGTGGGGTACAGCTTCGTCAGGACGGCGGTGCGGCTGCGCTTCGTCGCCTCGATGGCGGCGCGCATGCCCGCGCCGCCGGCGCCGACGATGACGGTGTCGTACTTGTGGATCTTCATTGGTTTCGCCTCAGCCCCGTTGCCTAGCGGATGTTCGGGTCGAAGGTGAAGATCACCAGCGTGCCCAGAAGGATGGTGAACACCGTGGCGGTGTAGAGCAGGCCCTTCAGCCACAGCCGCGTGTTGGCGCGCTCCGCGTAGTCGTTGATGACGGTACGCAGACCGTTCGAGCCGTGCAGCATCGCCAGCCACAGCATCAGCAGGTCCCAGACCTGCCAGAACGGGGACGCCCAGCGGCCGGCCACGAAGGCGAAGCCGATCTTGGACACGCCGCCGTCGAGCACCAGCTGGATGACCAGGTGGCCGATGACGAGGACGACGAGCACGATGCCCGAGAGGCGCATGAAGAGCCACGCGGCCATCTCGAAGTTGCCGCGCGTCGAGCGGGGCGTCTTGCCCGTGCGCTTGCGCGGGGCCTCGATGTACGGCGCGGGGTTGTCGACGTCGTAGAGGGAAACGCCCTCCACGTCGCCGATGCCCTTGGCGGAAGAAGTGTCAGAGGACATGCGCGTCACTTCCCGAACAGTTCGAGGTAGGCGTGGCCGAGCACGGGGTAGAGGGCCCCGGCCATCAGCACGACCCAGATGCCCACGACCCACCAGAGCATCGTCTTCTGGTGGCGCGGGCCCTTGGACCAGAAGTCCACGGCGATGACACGGAGACCGTTGAGCGCGTGGAAGAGGATGGCGGCGACGAGGCCGTACTCCAGCAGCGCGACGATCGGAGTCTTGTAGGTAGCCACGACATCGTCGTACGCCTCGGGGGAGACGCGGACGAGAGCGGTGTCGAGGACGTGTACGAACAGGAAGAAGAAGATGAGGACGCCGGTGACTCGATGAGCCACCCAGGACCACATTCCTTCCCGGCCGCGGTACAACGTTCCAGCCGGCACGGAAAACCCTCCGGAAGCGGGGCGGGGGCCAGCCGGCTTCTTTGTCGGTCGGGCCCGGCCGGGTACGGTCCACCGGCCCCGGACATCGTAGCGACGAGTTGTCGGTTCCCTCGCGCGGGGTCGGGCTGTGTGATCAAACAGGCACGTACGGGCTATCCCACGGGGGCGAATAGCCCGATTTCAGCCGCGGCCGCCCCGTGGGAGCGGGTCAGCCAGCGTGTCAGGTCCAGCAGCCGGGACTGCGCGACGCGGCGGAGCTCGTCCGCGGAGATCGAGCGCTCCTCGTCCGCCTCGTGCCCCATCCGCCGGCGGATCGCCCCCAGCAGCTGGTCGGCCTGCTCCTCCGGCGGATGCCCGTCCAGGCAGACCACGAAGGCGTGCCCGAACTTGCGTTCGTACTCCGTGTGGGCCGCTTCGAGGGCCAGCAGCGCGGCGTATGGCGCCCCGTGGTCCAGTTCGGCCGAGTGCTCCGCGGCCAGGGCCTCGGTCAGGTCGGACTGCGAGAGGTCGTACGAGGCCTCGTCCGCGGCGGCGCGCAGGGCGTCCGCGTCGGGATAGGGGCGGTGTGCCGCCACCCGGTGCGCCCAGCGCCGGCTTCCGCAGCACTGCAGGAGGACCGCCCGGGCGGCTTCGGGGGGCAGGCTGTTGAACCGGGTCAGTCCGGGGCCGTGCGAGGGGTCGGAGCAGCCGC
The DNA here is from genome assembly GCF_042742535.1 of Streptomyces sp. NPDC058880. Taxonomy (NCBI): domain Bacteria; kingdom Bacillati; phylum Actinomycetota; class Actinomycetes; order Kitasatosporales; family Streptomycetaceae; genus Streptomyces; species Streptomyces sp. NPDC058880. Next base: position 51,631 of record NZ_JBHYMC010000047.1, on the reverse strand, counting down.
GGGCCTGTGCCGGAAGGTGGCTGGACAGCGGGGGGCTCCTCGGGGCGCGGCGCGGGTGTTCCGCCACGCTATCGACGCAGGGGGGAGCGTGTCGTACCCATGCGGGGATTTCACCCGGAAGAGAGCCGAAAGGATGACGGGAGCGCCGCGGGCGGGCATGGTGGAGTGCCCGAAAGCCCGAAAGGGGGAGGGCGACCGAGGCCGCCACCCCCCACAGGAGAGGCCCCGGCCGCCATCCGTCACGGGCTCGTGCGACAAGCCCGTACCCCTGTCAGCGCCGCGAGTGCGTTTTGTGTCACACCTCGCTCCGCGCAGGATTGGTTGCACGTTGTATCACTCGTGGACGAGAGGTGCTTGAAAGCCGTAACGTGCTGATTTGCGCCACACGTACAGGACAGGTTGGGGACTTTGCTGGGGGACGACGCGGAGCTGACCGCCGCAGTGCTCGCGGCACAGAGCGGTGACGAGAACGCGTTCCGTGCTGTGTACCGGGCCGTGCATCCACGCCTGCTCGGCTACGTGCGCACGCTCGTCGGAGACGGCGACGCCGAGGACGTGACCTCTGAGGCCTGGCTGCAGATAGCCCGGGACCTCGACTCCTTCACCGGTGACGCCGACCGCTTCCGCGGCTGGGCCGCCCGCATCGCCCGCAACCGGGCCCTCGACCACATACGCATGCGCGGCCGCCGCCCCGCCATCGGGGGCGACGACACCGAACTGACGGGCTGGGCCGCCGAGTGCGACACGGCCGGCGCGGCGATGGAGTCCCTTGACACCGGGCGCACCATGGCGCTCATAGCCCAGCTGCCGCAGGATCAGGCCGAGGCGGTCGTCCTGCGGGTCGTGGTCGGCCTGGACGCCAAGAGCGCGGCCGAGACCCTGGGCAAGCGGCCCGGGGCCGTACGCACCGCCGCGCACCGCGGCCTGAAGAAGCTGGCGGAACTGCTCGCCGCACAGGGCGCGGACGGCGGTTTCGAGGCAGGTCCGGGCACCGGCTCCAGGGCCGGCGCCGCGGTCGGCCATAATGCCGAGGGCCACGCGTGGGGCGGCGGGGGCGGAGGGGATCTCGACGCCGTACCCGCACAGCGCGGCCGGGGCGGCAGCTACGCAGAACAAACCGGTGTGACGCATTCACGTTGGCGGACGCAGAAGGACATGTGATGGCCGACGAGCGCGACAGGTGGCTGGACGAGGCCGCGGCGGAAGCATTCCTGCGCGGTGGACCGGCGGAACCTGTGGGGCCCGCCGCCGGCACGCGTGCCGCGACGGAGGCCGCCCGGCTCCGAGCGGCTCTGGACGCCCTGGCCGCGGTGGCGGCGCCCAGCGGTACGGAACTGCCCGGTGAGGCCGTGGCGGTGGACGCCTACCGTGCGGCGCGCGGCGCCGCACGCCCGGCCGCCGCGTCGTCCGGGGCCGACGCCTCCGGTGAACCCCTGGTCGACCTCGGCCGCGTCCTCCCCGCGCCCGTGCCGATCCGGCGGCGCTCCCGGACCGTGAGCCTCGGCCTGGCCGCGGCCCTCGCGAGCGTCGCCGCGGGCGGGCTGGCGGCCGCGGCGGGAGCCGGGCTCCTGGACCGTTCCCGGCACGACGCCGCGGGGCCCGGACCGGCGATGTCCATCAGTGCCGGCGAGAGCCCGGTCCAGGGCAGGGGCACCGGTGCCCCGACCTTCACCCCGGAGCCGCTGTCCACCCCCGTGCCCGACGGCTCGGACCCGGCGTTCGCCCCGGTGCTGCCGTCACCCAGCGGGGACGGGCGTACCACGCCGGGAACCGGAGCGGACTCCGACGGCTCCGCGGGCACCTCGGCGGCCGGCGGCTCGGGCAAGACCGCCCCGGACGACCGGAGCGGAGGGGGCGGCCAGGAGGGCAGCCGGGACACCCTGGGCACCGGGGAATCCGGCAAGGACCGTCAGCGCGAGCTGGACAGCCGGCTCAAGACGGACCTCTGCGAGGAGTACCGCGGGGGCCGGATCAACGACGACCGGCGCGAGCGGCTGTCCCGTCTGGCCGACGGGCTCCTGCGGATACCGGCCTACTGCGCCGCGGTGCTGGACGGGGACTCCGGCGGCGCCAAGCGCCGCGACTCCCCTCCGGCGAGTGGCGGGACGCTGAGGGCGCCGAGCCTGGAACCAGCTGTTCCGGAAGGCTCCACCGCCCTGCGCGCCGGCCGCTGACACATGCGCTGACCTGCCTGTAACACTTTTCGAATCGGCGGCGCAGTACTAAGCGAGCCGACTGGTCATCGGCCGCGCATGAGCCGGGGTTCCCCCCGTACCCCTGGGCTCTGCGCAACCGGCGCGGGCGGGGCACGTTCCCCCGGCCCTGCCCGCGCCCTCACTTCATCACCCCGACCCCTTCGGCGGGACGGCCGCTCAACGCGACAGGCCGTCCCCTTCTCGGTCCGCCGGTACGACCGGACTGCGAAGGGGACGGCCTGTCGCGTTTCACCGGCTGGCGGCCGGCCGCGCGGCCGGGGCCCGGAACCGGGGTTCCGGCGGCACCCTCGGCGGGATCACCAGTAGACGACCACCTTGTCGCCGACCTGCACGTCGTCGAAGAGCTTCGACAGCTTGGCCTTGTCCCGCACGTTCACGCAGCCGTGCGAGGCACCGTTGTAGCCGCGGGCCGCGAAGTCGGCGGAGTAGTGGACCGCCTGGCCGCCGCTGAAGAACATCGCGTAGGGCATCGGCGTGTGGTAGATCGTCGACGTCCAGTCCTTGGCCTTCCAGCCCACGTTGAACACGCCCTCGCGGGTCGGGGTGTTCTCCGAGCCGAAGCGGACGTCCATCGTCGAGACGACCTTGCCGTCGATCATCCAGGCGAGGGTGCGGCTCTCCTTGCTGATGCACATGACGCGGCCGGTCATGCAGCGCGGGTCCGGCGCCGCGACCTCGTTGACGGTCGGCGGGCGCAGCTCGTCGGCCGTGGGCTTCTTGCTGGAACTCTGGATCTTCTTCCAGGTCTTCGCGTCGACCCCGCCCGTGGCATCCAGGCCGTTCTTCGACTGGAAGGACTTCACCGCGGCCGTGGTCTTCGAGCCGTAGAAGCCGGTCGGCGTCACCGTGAGCAGCTTGAGCTGCTTCAGCCGGGCCTGAAGCTCGCGGACCTGCTCGCTCTCGTCGCCGTTGGCCATGATCTGCTTCACCGAGGGCGAAGGCGAGGCCGACGGGGAGGCGGAGGCGGAGGCGGACGCCGAGGCCGATGCCGAGGGCTCGCCGGGCTTGTCGTCGGTGGACGGGGAGGCTTCGGGGGTGGTGCCCGCCGTGGGCGAGGACGGTGCCGCGGAGGAGGAGCCGGCGGACTCCGTCTTCTGCGGACCGCAGGCGGTCGCGGCGAGCGCGACGGCGGTGGCGACCCCGATCGTGCGGATTATGGCTCTCTGGCGCTGCATTGCAGTCCCCCGGTTTCTACGTCGTGTATCTAGGTGATGTCTGGCGCGCGTGGAGAGTTGCACAGGGTTCCGGGATGTTGCGCCATCGTGACCGGCAACCGTCCGCAGCCTTGAGAAGCGGTGCGCGGGCAAGGTTGTACCAGCCCCGGGCCCGGTTGCTCTACGGAGGACTTCGTCACATGGCACGCACGGAGAGCGGAATCCCGGTCGAACCGGTCTACGGGCCGGGTGATCTGACGGAATGGGACCCCGCGGTCCAATTGGGTGCACCGGGGGACTTCCCCTACACCCGGGGGATTTATCCGAACATGTACACCGGTCGGCCGTGGACCATGCGCCAGTACGCCGGCTTCGGCACGGCCACCGAGTCCAACGCCCGCTACCGGCAGCTCATCGCCGGCGGCGGCACCGGGCTGTCCGTCGCCTTCGACCTGCCGACCCAGATGGGCCACGACTCCGACGCGCCCCTGGCCCACGGCGAAGTCGGCAAGGTCGGGGTCGCCGTCGACTCGCTCGACGACATGCGGACGCTGTTCGACGGGATCCCCCTCGACCGGGTCTCCACTTCCATGACGATCAACGCGCCCGCCGCCCTGCTCCTGCTGCTCTACCAGCTGGTCGCGGAGGAACAGGGCATCTCGGGCGCGCGGTTGACGGGGACGATCCAGAACGACGTCCTGAAGGAGTACATCGCCCGGGGGACCTACATCTTCCCGCCCGAACCCTCGCTGCGGCTGACGGCCGACACCTTCCGCTACTGCCGGGCCGAGATCCCCCGGTGGAACACCATCTCCATCTCCGGCTACCACATGGCCGAAGCCGGCGCCTCGCCCGCGCAGGAGGTGGCCTTCACCCTCGCCGACGGCATCGCCTACGTCCGTACCGCCCTCGCCGCAGGGATGGCGGTCGACGCGTTCGCGCCCCGGCTCTCCTTCTTCTTCGTGGCCCGCACCACCCTGCTGGAGGAGGTCGCGAAGTTCCGTGCCGCCCGGCGGATCTGGGCCCGCGTCATGCGGGAGGAGTTCGGAGCGCGCGACCCGAAGTCGATGATGCTGCGCTTCCACACCCAGACCGCAGGGGTCCAGCTCACCGCGCAGCAGCCCGAGCTGAACCTCGTGCGCGTCGCCGTGCAGGCCCTGGCCGCGGTCCTGGGCGGGACCCAGTCGCTGCACACCAACTCCTTCGACGAGGCGATCGCGCTGCCGACGGAGAAGTCCGCCCGCCTCGCGCTGCGCACCCAGCAGGTCCTCGCGTACGAGACGGACGTGCCGCACACCGTGGACCCCTTCGCCGGGTCCTACGCGGTGGAGCGGATGACGGACGAACTGGAGGCGGCGGTCCTCGACCTGATGCGGCGCGTCGAGGAGCGGGGCGGGGCGGTGGCCGCGATCGAGGCCGGCTTCCAGAAGGCGGAGATCGAGCGGAACGCCTACCGCATCGCGCGGGAGACCGACAACGGGGAGCGGGTGGTGGTCGGCGTCAACCGCTTCGCGCTGGAGCGCGAGGAACCGTACGAGCCGCTGCGCGTGGACCCGGCGATCGAGGAGCGGCAGCGCGCGGCGCTCGCGCGGCTGCGGGCGGAGCGCGACGGGGCGGCGGTGGCGGCGGCGCTCGGGGCGCTGCGGGAGGCGGCGGGGGGAACGGCGAACGTGCTGTACCCGATGAAGGAAGCGCTGCGCGCGCGGGCCACGGTGGGGGAGGTCTGCGGGGTGCTGCGGGAGGTGTGGGGGACGTACGAGCCCACTGGTTCCACATGGTGAGATCCCCGGGGCTGTCAGGGGCGTCCGCATGGGACACTCCTGCCCATGCTGGGTGTCATCGATCTGCCGACGTACCTCGCCGGCCTCGTCCTGATCATTCTCCTGCCGGGACCGAACTCGCTCTACGTGCTGTCCGTCGCCGCCCGCCGAGGGGTGCGCACGGGCTACAAGGCCGCCGCCGGAGTGTTCACCGGCGACGCCGTGCTGATGGCCCTGACCGCTGTGGGTGCCGGGGCGCTGCTCCGGGCGAGCCCGCTCGTCTTCACCGTGGTGAAGTTCCTCGGCGCCGGCTACCTGGCCTGGCTGGCCGTCGGGATGATGCGGGGCGCCTGGGCGCTGTGGCGCACCCGCCGGGACCGGGACGAGGCGCGCGCCGCGGCCCCCGCCGGTCCGGCCGAGCACGAACGCCCCTACCGGCGCGCCCTGCTGATCAGCCTCCTCAACCCGAAGGCCATCCTCTTCCTGATGTCCTTCTTCGTGCAGTTCGTGGACCCGTCCTACGCCTACCCGGCGCTGTCCTTCCTGGTCCTGGGCGGTCTGCTGCAGACCGGCAGCTTCCTCTACCTGACGCTGCTGATATTCGGCGGCACCCGGCTCTCGGAGGCCTTCCGCCGCCGCAGGCGGCTGTCGGCCGGGGCGACCTCGGCGGCGGGCGTGCTGTTCCTCGGCTTCGCGGCCAAGCTCGCGGTCGGCTGACCCCGCCCGGCCCGGAACACCTCAGGTGAGGACGCGGCGCAGGGTCCGGGCCATGCGCCGCACCGTCCGGCTGCGCGGCAGGAACGACAGCTGTGCGGGGATGCCGCCGGGCAGGCCCAGCCCGGTCAGCCGGCGCCGGGTGAAGTACCGCCAGGTGTCCGGGGTCAGGTGCGCGGCGAGGTACGCCTCGGCCGCGGCCCGCCGCGTCGCGAGGACCTGCGGCTGCATGGTGAACCCGACGGCGGTCAGCAGACCGGCCCGCTCGGTTCCCGCCCGTCCCAGGGAGGCGGGAGTCCAGGCGCGGACCGCCGCCGCGTCCGCCAGGTCCGGCAGCAGCGAGTCCACCAGCACCAGCGGTACCCGGTTGCTGTTCTGGTACGGGGCCAGGCGGGCCAACACGGCCTCGGTGCCGGTGCGGGCGACGGGCAGGCCGTACAGCGTGGCGGCCGTCAGCAGTCCGGTGGAGAAGCAGCCGACGACGAGCGCCGGGCGCAGCTGCCCGTAGAGGGTCTCGGCCAGGACCGCGCCGCTCGCCACGGTGAGCCGGGCGCCGAGCCGTTCGGCCTCCGCCGCGGCCCGGCGGGCGTACTCGCCCGGTGCGCCGGGATGGGGCTTGAAGACCAGCGAGCGGTGGCCGAGCGCGAAGGCGCCCCGGACCATCGAGGCGTGCAGCTCCTCCTCCTCGTCCGGGCTCATCAGGTCGAGCGCCGAGAGGTACTGGCCCAGCAGCAGGGCCGGGGACTCCCCGACGTCGTCCAGGCCGGGGCCGTGCGGCGGGAGCTCCGCGAGGACCTTCAGGAAGGACTCCGCCGGCACCGCCTCCGGCCGCGCCCCGAACTCGTTCAGCAGCAGCGGCCGCAGGCCGGGCACCAGATCGAGATGGAGCACCCGCCGCACCCGCATCCCGAGCTGCGGGTCGAGGCGGAAGCGGGTGGGCCCGTAGCTCATCAGCCCGTCGGCGTAGACGTCGACCGCCGCGCCGGGGAAGACCCGGCACAGGGACTGGGCCGGCGGTACCTGGAGGGACTCCACGATCAGCTCGACCCGGTCATCGCCGAGCCCCCACAGCGCGCGCAGGTGCCGTTCCCAGATGGGGACGTCCTCGGCGCGCGGGGCCCAGGTGCTCGGGTGCTGCGGTTCGATCACGGCGTTCCAGTCGAGCACCTCGTCGAAGCGCGTGCGCACGGCGGCGAAACCCGGCATGCCGGCCACTCCCGGGGCCACCTCGGCGGTGGCGGAGTGGTTGCTGGTCAGCAGGATCCGGCGGCCCGCGGGTGGGTAGCGGCCCGCGTCGACGCCCGCCGCGAGGGTGGCGGCCCCGTAGAGGGTGGAGGCCAGGAAGATCTGCGTGAGCATCAGACGGTCGCCCCCGACAGGGTGCGGCGGCCGCCGCGCAGGCGGCGCAGGAGCGCGGAGCGTTCGGCGTCCATCGATTCCAGGGCCTGGTCGAGCACGTCCTGGGGCATGCGGCCGAGCGCGGCCGCGCTCATCAGGCGGAGTTTCTTGGCCACGGCCGGCTTGTACCTTTCGATGGATCCGAAATGGTGCGCGATAATGGCGCAGTATGTTCGTACGGATTTCGGCATCAGCAGATCGGATTCCCGGTCGGCGGCGACACCGGCGAGCACCTCGTCGAATGCCCGGATGAAATCGAGCTGCCGCTCGTCCCTGATCTGCGTCAACGAGGTGGAAACACCGCGCCGATAGAAGATTCCGGGCAGTCCGACTGCGGCGAAGGACCCGGCCTCCCGGTGCAGCCGCCAGATCCACGGCCGGTCCTCCGCCGTCCGCAGCCCGTCGGTGAAGTGCAGCAGGCCACGGTCCAGCAGCCGCCGGTGGTACATCCCGGCCCAGGCGTAGGGGTAGTCCACCGAGGTCGCCCGGTCGGCGGGCAGGATCGCGCCGCGCGGATCGGCGACGACGGCCTGCGGGCCGAAGGGGACCCGCTGCACGCTCCGCGTCCGGCCCGTGCACCGCACATGGTCGGTTCGGATGAAATCGCAGTCCAGTGCCTCTATGGCGGCCAGCATCCGGGCCAGATGGCCGGGGGCCATCCAGTCGTCCCCGTCCAGGAAGGCGATGTACTCGCCGCGGGCCGCGTCCAGCCCGGTGTTCCGGGCGGTCGCCAGGCCGCCGTTGCTTCCGTGTCTGAGGTGCACCGCCCCGGGCAGCTCGCCCGCCGCCCGTTCCAGCAGGTCGGGTGTCCCGTCCGTCGAGCAGTCGTCGACGAGCAGGAACTCGAAATCCCCACGGGCGTTCAGTTCGAGACTCTTCAGGGCGTCCGGCGCGTATGTCTGCACGTTGTAGAACGGCACGACGACAGAGAGCTTGGGCACCCGCGAGAGATTAGGGCGCCGCCCGTCATTCACCGTGGCCCGGATGCGGATTTCATGTGAACGGCGCGGGGCGGGCGGGTTAACCCGTGCGCTTTCGCATTCAGTCGACGCTTTGTTAACCCGCTGTTGTGCGCTCGTTGGGCCGATCACCGAAAACGCCGAATACGTTCTGCCGCGTGCCAGAACGCAAACGCGTCGCCGTACTCGCCGATTCCGACACGCGATGGAAATGGGGCGTCACCACCGCCCGCCGTCTCGTGCCCGACCACCGGCTCACCGGATACCTGCTGCGCGGTCGGGCCACGCCCACCGCCCGCCAGCTCGGCGAGGTCGGGGTGGAGACCGACCGGCCGACCGAGGTGACCTGCGCCGGGTTCCTCGCCGAGATCGCACGCGAGCACTACGACGTGGTCGTCCTCGCGCTCGTCGGCGGTGCCGTCCAAGCGGTCCTGCACGGGGCCCGCGCCCTGTGGCCGGCCCCCGCCACGCGCCCCGTACTGGTCACCGGGTACGTCGGTGTCGTGTACGAGAAGCTCGCCGACGGGCTGCTGCTGAGACACGGCGCCGACCTCGTCCTCGCCAACTCCCGCCACGACGCCGAGCGCTTCCGCGCCGTGTACGAGGGGGTCGGCGCGGACGCCGGCGCCGTCACCGAGACCGCGCTGCCCTTCCTCGGCGGAGCGCCCTACCAGCCGGCCGGGAGCCGCCCCCACACGGTGGTTTTCGCCGTGCAGCCCTCCGTGCCCGACAGCCGAGCCGACCGCGCCTACCTGCTGGAGCGGGCCGCCGGCCACGCCCGCAAGCACCCCGACCGGGAGGTGCTGATCAAGCTGCGCAGCAAGCCCGGCGAACACACCACGCACCTGGAGGAACAGCCGTACCAGCGGCTCGCGGAGAAGATCCCCGGCGGACTGCCGGCCAACTGCCGCCTGGTGTACGGGAACATGGGCGAGGTGCTGGACGGCACCGACCTGCTGGTCACCGTCTCCTCCACGGCCGCCCTGGAGGCCCTGCACCGCTCCATCCCGACGGCCGTCCTCACCGACCTCGGTGTCCGCGAGGCCCTCGGCAACCACCACTTCCTCGGTTCCGGCTGCCTGGCCTCCTGGGACCAGCTCGACGCGGGGCTCCTCCCGGAGGGCGACCCGGTCTGGCTGGCCGCCCAGGGCGTCCGGCCGACCGCCGATCCGGGCCCGGCAGCCGCGGGCGCCGCCGGCCCGGGCGCCGCCGGGGCCGGCGCGAGCGGTGACGCCTACGCCCTCGCCCGGGCCAAGGCCGCCGGGCTGCTCGCCGCGACCCGGCTGCCCCCGCCCACGCCCTACTACACGCTCACCACCGCGCCCGGATACCTGCCCGGCATCCTCGCCCGGCACCGCCTCGCGCCCGACGGCACCCCGCTGCCGGGCACCGCGCGGCAGGAGGAGGACGGGTCCCGGCTGCGCCGCCGGCTCCGCGCCCACCTGCGCGAGGCCGCCCGCGGGGCGTACCGGCACGGTGTGCAGCGGGTCGCCCCGGTGATCCGCAGGCTGGGGGAGCTGTGAGGGTCCTCGCCGTCATCCCCGCCCGCGGGGGCTCCAAGGGAGTCCCCGGCAAGAATCTCGCCGAGGTCGCCGGCATCCCGCTCGTCGCCCGTGCCGTCCTGGCCTGCCGGGCCGCGCCGACCGTCACCGACGTCGTGGTCTCCACCGACTCCGAGGCCGTCGCCCGGGCCGCCCGCGCCGCCGGCGCCGACGTGATCGCCCGCCCGACCGCGATCTCCGGCGACACCGCGAGCAGCGAGGCCGCCGTCCTGCACGCCCTGTCCGCCTTCGAGGAACTGCACTCGCTCACCGTGGACGTGGTCCTCCTCGTCCAGTGCACCAGCCCGTTCCTCGCGACCTCGGACGTCGAGTCGGTCGCCGTGGCCGTCGCCTCCGGGGCGGCCGACTCGGCCATGACCGTGGCCCCCTTCCACGGCTTCCTCTGGCGAGACGCCCCCGACGGCTCGGGGACCGGGGTCAACCACGACCCGTCCAGCCGGCCCCGCCGCCAGGACCGGCCGCAGGACCTGCTGGAGACCGGTGCGGCCTACGCCATGGACGCCGCCGGCTTCCGCACCGCCCGCCACCGCTTCTTCGGCCGCACCGTGCCGGTACCCACCGACCCCGCCCGGGTCCTGGAGATCGACGACCCGCACGACCTCGCCCGCGCCCGGCTGCTCGCCCCGCTGCTCGACCCGCGCCCCGGCGGCGCATCCGCAGAGCCGCGGCCCGACGCGCGACCGGCCCCACACCCCGATCCGCAGCCCACACCCCGAACGCCCCCGCACCGAAGGACGCCCCCTGCCATGACCTCCACGCCCGACCCCCGCCTGCGCACCTTCGGGGCCCGCACCGTGGGCCCCGGCCGGCCCGTCTACGTCGTCGGCGAGATCGGCATCAACCACAACGGCGACCTCGGCAACGCCTTCGCCCTCATCGACGCCGCCGCCGAGGCCGGCTGCGACGCCGTGAAGTTCCAGAAGCGCACCCCGGAGATCTGCACCCCGCGCGACCAGTGGGACATCGAGCGCGACACCCCCTGGGGCCGGATGACCTACATCGACTACCGCCACCGGGTCGAGTTCGGCGAGGACGAGTACCGCGCCATCGACGAGCACTGCGCCAGGCGCGGCATCGACTGGTTCGCCTCCCCGTGGGACACCGAAGCCGTCGCCTTCCTGGAGAAGTTCGACGTCCCCGCCCACAAGGTGGCCTCCGCCTCCCTCACGGACGACGAGCTGCTGCGCGCCCTGCGCGCCACCGGCCGCACCGTCGTGCTGTCCACCGGCATGTCCACCCCGCGCCAGATCCGCCACGCGGTCGAGGTGCTCGGCAGCGCCAACATCCTTCTCTGCCACGCCACTTCGACATACCCGGCCAAGGCCGAGGAGCTCAACCTGCGGGTCATCGACACCCTGCGCGAGGAGTACCCCAACGTTCCGATCGGCTACTCCGGCCACGAGACGGGCCTGCAGACCACCCTGGCCGCCGTCGCCCTCGGCGCCACCTTCGTCGAGCGCCACATCACCCTCGATCGCGCGATGTGGGGCTCCGACCAGGCCGCCTCCGTCGAGCCCGGCGGCCTGGCCCGCCTCGTCCGTGACATCCGCACCATCGAGACCGCCCTCGGCGACGGGATCAAGCGGGTCTACGCATCCGAGCTGGGCCCCATGAAGAAGCTCCGCCGCGTCCCCGGCGAGCTGGCGGCCGTCTAGGGCGTGTCGCGAAGGTCCCGCCTGCCCCCGGAGAAGGAGTACGTGTGAGCACCTCCGCCGCCACCCTGGCGTTCGTCGAGAGCCCGGTCCAACTGCTCAACGTGCTGGAGTGGGCGTACGCGCGCGCCGACCCCGGCAGAAGGCTGGACGGTCTTCCGGGCCAGCGCGGGCGGCGCCCCGCCGGACCGGGAGCGGGTCCGGAGCCCGCCCCGCGGCCGGCGGGCACGCTCCGGCCCGTCCGGATCGTCGTGCTGCCCCCCACCGACCCCATGTCCCGGGGCCAGCTGCGCCGGATGGCGTCGTTGGCCCGGGACGAAGGGTGCGAGGTGCAGTGGCAGGAGGCGCGCGGCAGCCGGCTCGCACCGGTGAAGGCGCTCGTCGCACTGGCGCGCGACGTCCGCGCGGCGCGCACCGTCGTCGTCGGCGACCCCTTCTCGCGCTACGTCCAGCTCCTGCTCACCCTGGTGCGCGCCGAGGAGCTCGTCGTGGTCGACGACGGCACCGCCACCATGGAGTTCGTCGCCCAGACCGCCCGCGGCGAACGCCTCGTCCGCTGGCACCGGGTCGGTGGCGGAGGGCTGCCCGGCCGGGTCCGCGCGTTGGCGTACGCTCCCGTCTCGGCGGCCGCGCGCCGCCGCTTCGTCCCGGACGGGGTCGCCGCGGAGGGTGCGGCCCGCCGCGTCGAGGTGTTCACCTCGATGCCGGTCGACCCGCACGGCGGGATGACCCTGCGGGCCAACGACTTCGCCTGGACCCGCGCCCGCTTCGGCCCGCCCCGCCTGACCCAGGGCACCGACCTGGTCGGTACCTCGCTGGTGGAGACCGGCGTCGTCGACCCGGACCGGTACCAGGGCGCGGTCCGCTCCCTCGCCCTGGAGCACGGAGCCACCCGCTACTTCGCGCACCGCCGCGAGTCCCCGGAGAAGCTGCGCGCCCTGAGCCGGGCGACCGGGCTGGAGATCGTACGCCCGGATCTGCCGCTGGAACTGATCGCGCGTCGGGGTCCCGTCGGCCGGACGATCCTGAGTTTTCCGTCCACCGTCGTCCACACCCTGCCGTACGCCCTGACCGGTACCGGGGTCACCGTCGCCGTATGCGATGTGGACCCGGCCTGGCTCACCGGGTCCGCGTCCCCGCGCGCGAAGAGCTTCCTCGCGGGGGTCACCGACACCGCTCGTGATGTGCACAGACTCCCTGCCCAGGCGGCGCCCACGGCCGGATGAGCGCGCGAGTTTACCCCTGCGTCCACCCGGTCATGCGTCCAGAGGCTGGGTTTCTTTCCCCTAACGGCATGAACTTTTCGTGATCCCCGGTCAGTTGAGCCATCCGTGGGCCTACCCTTCAACGGGTGAACCAGTTGATGTCCCGCGAGTCCCAGACCCTCCAGCCCGTCGCGTCCGACCGGCCCGAGCTGCCCGGCAAACTTCCGGACCACCTGCGCACCGAACTGATCGCCTTCCGCCGGGACTTGCACATGCACCCGGAGCTCGGACACCAGGAATTCCGCACCACCGCGGCGATCAAGGCCAGGCTTGAGGAAGCCGGCCTGCGACCACGGGTCCTGAAGTCCGGTACCGGCCTGATCTGTGACGTGGGCACCTGGGACGGGGGCCGGCCGATGCTGGCCCTGCGCGCGGACATCGACGCCCTCCCCATTCCGGACGCCAAGACGCACGTCCCGTACCGCTCGACCTTCCCGGACCGCGCCCACGCCTGCGGCCATGACGTGCACACCACCGTCGTCCTCGGGGCCGGCCTGGTCCTGGCCGAGCTCGACCGGCAGGGGCTCCTGCCGCGGCCGGTGCGCCTGCTCTTCCAGCCCGCCGAGGAGGTGCTTCCCGGCGGAGCCACCGACGCCATCGGCTCCGGGGTGCTGGACGGCGTGGGCCGGATCATCGCGGTGCACTGTGACCCCCGGGTCGACGCCGGCAGGATCGGACTGCGTAGCGGCCCCATCACGTCCGCCTGCGACCGGCTGGAGGTCAGCCTCACCGGCTCCGGCGGGCACACCGCCCGGCCGCACCTGACCACCGACCTGGTCACCGCCGCCGCCCGGGTGGCCGTCGACGCGCCCGCCCTGCTCGCCCGCCGGATGGACGCCCGCTCGGGCATGTCGGTCACCTGGGGCCGGATCGAGGCCGGGCACGCCTGCAACGTGATCCCGATGCACGCCGAGCTGTCCGGAACCGTGCGGTGCCTGGACCTGGCGGCCTGGCACGAGGCGCCCGACATGATCCACGCGGCGATCGACGAGATCGCCACCATGCACGGGGCCAAGTTCGAGATCAACCACGTGCGCGGGGTGCCGCCCGTGGTCAACGACCCGGTGGTCACCGAACTGCTGCGCGAGGCGATGGGGGCCCGCCACGGCGCCGAGTCGGTCGAGGACACCGAGCAGAGCCTGGGCGGCGAGGACTTCTCCTGGTATCTGGAGCACGTTCCGGGCGCCATGGCCCGCCTGGGGGTGCGCGCTCCCGGTGACACCGCCAAGCGCGATCTGCACCGGGGGGACTTCGACGTGGACGAAGACGCCATCGCCGTCGGCGTCGAGTTCTTCACCGCCGCCGCCTTGATCGACGGGCGCCGCACGCCGCCTTCCAGGTAGCGATCGAGCCGCTTTCCTTACCTCACCGGTGAGCCGCGCGTCGGACGCGTCCGGCCCTTGGTACACAAGGGCTGGACGCGTTGGCAGTTACCGATCGGTCACTGTCCGGTTCGCGACGATCCGATAACGACTCATGAACGGGCCTTTAACTGACATCTACGCGCGTTACGATCGCCGCGAAACCAGCGCCGGTCGTGGCGCTTCGGTCAGGTTTTGAAGGAGCCTCCCCTTGCGCCGGATCACCAGGATCGCCACCGTGGGCATCGCGTCCGCGGCGCTGGCCCTCTCGGCCACCGCCTGTGGCGGTAAGAAGTCCTCTGACGCCGCCTCCCCCTCGGAGTCGGGTGGTCAGAAGTCCGCAGCCATCGCGTACGACATCGGTGGCCGCGGCGACCAGTCGTTCAACGACGCCGCCTACGCCGGCCTGAAGAAGGCCGAGACGGACCTCAAGATCAAGGGCGCCGAGGCGGAGCCCACCGACGGCGAGGGCGAGGCCGACAAGGTCCAGCGCCTCACCGAGCTGGCCCGCAAGGGCAACAACCCGGTCATCGGTGTCGGCTTCGCCTACGCCCCGGCCATCAAGAAGGTCGCGCCGAAGTTCCCGAACACCACGTTCGGCATCATCGACGACACCTCGGTGACCGGCCCGAACATCGCCAACCTGGTCTTCAACGAGGAGCAGGGCTCCTACCTGGCCGGCGTCGCCGCCGCCAAGGCGTCCAAGACCGGCACGGTCGGCTTCATCGGCGGTGTCGAGGTCCCGCTGATCAAGAAGTTCGAGGCGGGCTTCACCCAGGGCGTCAAGGAGACCAACCCGAACGCCAAGGTGCTCTCCGCGTACCTGACCCAGCCGCCGAACTTCGACGGCTTCGCCAAGCCCGACCTGGGCAAGGCCGCCGCGCAGGGCCAGCTCGACGCGGGCGCCGACGTGATCTACGCCGCCGCCGGTCTGGCCGGTTCCGGTGCCATCGAGGCCGCGTCCGCCAAGGGCAAGTGGGCCATCGGTGTCGACTCCGACCAGTACAACCAGGCCGGCCTGGCGAAGTACAAGGACTCCATCCTGACCTCGGTCACCAAGGACGTCTCGGACTCCGTCTTCAACCTGATCAAGTCGGTCGAGGACGGCAAGCCCACCACCGGTGAGATCCGCTACGGTCTGGACAAGGACGGCGTCGGCCTGGCCGACTCCAACCCGAAGTACAAGGAGATGACCGACCTCATCGCCGCGGTGGAGAAGGCCAAGGCCGACATCATCGCCAACAAGATCACTGTCAAGACCGCGCCGTAAGGCCGTCCTGAACGTGTAGTCCTGGTCTCCGGGGTCCGGGAAGCGGTCGTCATCGCTCCCGGGCCCCGAGCCTCGTTCTGTGATCACTAGTCTGTGACCAAGCAGCCTTTGTGGCCGCGAGTTTTCACTTCCGACAGTGCTACGCGCGTAGAAGCATCGTGGACGCGATACTTTCACTCCCCGCCCTGTCCTCCCTGCCTTCCGCTCCTTTCGCGCCAAGGAGAGTGCGTCATCAACGCGTCCAGCCCGCCCCCCGCCGTAGAACTGCACGGCATCACCAAGCGCTTCCCCGGCGTCGTCGCCAACAAGGACATCGCGATCACCGTCCGCAAGGGCACGGTCCATGCCCTCATCGGTGAGAACGGCGCCGGCAAGTCGACCCTGATGAAGATCCTCTACGGCATGCAGAAGCCGGACGAGGGCACCATCGCCATCGACGGGGAGCAGGTCGCCTTCCACACGCCCGGCGACGCCATCGCCCGCGGCATCGGCATGGTGCACCAGCACTTCATGCTCGCCGACAACCTCACCGTCCTGGAGAACGTCGTTCTCGGCGGCGAGAAGCTCTACGGCATCGGCGCCAAGGCCCGCAAGAAGATCATGGAGATCTCGGACGCGTACGGCCTCGGCGTGCGACCCGACGTCCTCGTCGAGGACCTCGGTGTCGCCGACCGTCAGCGCGTGGAGATCCTCAAGGTCCTCTACCGCGGCGCGAAGATCCTCATCCTCGACGAGCCGACCGCGGTGCTCGTCCCGCAGGAAGTGGACGCGCTCTTCGACAACCTGCGCGAGCTCAAGGCCGAGGGCCTGACCGTCATCTTCATCTCGCACAAGCTGGGCGAGGTCCTGAAGGTCGCCGACGACATCACCGTCATCCGGCGCGGCACCACGGTCGGCACGGCCGACCCGAAGACCGCCACCCCCAAGCAGCTCGCCGAGCTGATGGTCGGTGCGGAGCTGCCCTCGCCGGAGACCCGCGAGTCGACCGTGACCACGACCCCGATGCTCCAGGTGACGGGTCTGACCGTCGCCGCCGCGGACGCGGTCGTCGCCGAGCCGGAGGTCCTGGCCCCCGCGGGCGCCCCGGACTCCGCGACCCTGGAGAAGGTCGAGGCCGGCCGTCTGCTGCTGGACGGCATCGACCTCACCATCCACAAGGGCGAGATCCTCGGTATCGCCGGAGTCGAGGGCAACGGCCAGACGGAGCTGATCGAGGCCCTGATGGGCATGATGACCCCCGACGCGGGCGTCATCACGCTGGACGGCGCGGACATCACCAGGACGTCCGTCCGCAAGCGCCGCGAGGGCGGCATCGGCTACATCCCCGAGGATCGCCACCGCCACGGCCTGCTGCTGGAGTCCCCGCTCTGGGAGAACCGCATCCTCGGCCACGTCACCGAGGCCCCCAACTCCCGCAAGGGCATCCTCGACCCGAAGGCGGCCCGCAAGGACACCGAGCGGATCGTGCGCGAGTACGACGTGCGCACGCCCGGCATCGACGTCACCGCGGCCTCGCTCTCCGGCGGCAACCAGCAGAAGCTGATCGTCGGCCGCGAGATGAGCCACCACCCGAAGTTCCTCATCGCCGCGCACCCCACCCGCGGTGTGGACGTCGGCGCGCAGGCGCAGATCTGGGACGCGATCCGCGAGGCCCGCCGCGAGGGCCTGGCCGTGCTGCTGATCTCCGCCGACCTCGACGAGCTGATCGGCCTGTCCGACACCCTTCGCGTGATCTACCGCGGCCGCCTGGTCGCGGACGCCGACCCCGCGACCGTCACCCCGGAGGAGCTCGGCACCGCCATGACGGGCGCCGCCTCGGGACACCTGGAAGCAACCGACAACCACTCCGCCGCTGCCGACGGTGACACGACGGAGGACGAGGCCCGATGAAGAAATTCGACAAGGACCGGCTGCTGCTCGCCATCGCCGGGCCCCTGCTCGCGCTGGTCAGCGCCTTCGTACTGACCATGATCGTGCTGGCGGCGACGGGCATCAACCCGATCGAGCCCCTGCGCATCATGGTCGAGAACGGTGGCTACGAGGACGTCCAGATCCTCATCGTCAACCAGGCCGGCACGTACTACCTGGCAGCCCTGGCCGTCGCCATCGGCTTCCGGATGAACCTCTTCAACATCGGCGTCGACGGCCAGTACCGCCTCGCCGCGATGATCTCGGCACTGGTCGGCACCGCCATCACGCTGCCCGGCCCGCTGCACATCCTGCTGATCGTGCTCGTCGCGATGCTCACCGGTGCCTTCTGGGCCGGAATCGCGGGTGTCCTCAAGGCCAAGCGCGGGGTGAGCGAGGTCGTTTCGACGATCATGCTCAACGCCATCGCCACCAGCCTCATCGCCTGGCTGATCCTGCCGAAGAACCTCGGCGTCCAGGTCGAGGGCTCCAACGACCTCACCACCGGCGAGATCGCGCAGTCCGGCTGGTTCCCGGCCCTCTCCCTCGGCGACTCGGGTGAGATCTACGGCTTCACCTTCATCGCCTTCGCCCTCGGCGTCGTCTACTGGTTCGTGCTCAACCGCACCCGCTTCGGCTTCGACCTGCGCGCCAGCGGCGCGAGCGAGTCCGCCGCCGCGGCCTCCGGTGTCGACTCCAAGAAGATGATCGTCACTGCGATGCTCATCTCCGGTGCCGTGGCCGGCCTGTCCGGCATGCCGGTGCTGCTGGGCGAGACCCACACGTACAACCTGGGCTTCCCCGTGGGCGTCGGTTTCACCGGCATCACCATCGCCCTGCTCGGCCGCAACAGCCCCGTGGGCATCTTCTTCGCCGCCCTCCTGATGGCCTTCATCGACAAGGCGTCCGCCGGTCTCGACACGGAGGGCTACGCCCGGGAGATCGGCACGATCATGAAGGGCCTGATCGTGATCGCGGTGGTCGTCTCCTACGAGCTGATCCGCCGCTACGGCATCCGCCGCCAGCAGCAGAAGGTCGGCGAGGAACTGGCTGCGGGCCACGCCATGAAGACCGAGAAGGAGGTCGCGGCGTGAGCGCCAGCACCGTTTCCACGAAGAAGGCGGCACCCGCGCCGGGCGGCCGCAAGAAGCTCACCCTTCCCTGGATGCTGCTGATCGTCGCGGCCGGCCTCGCGCTGGTCTCGCTGGTCCGCCTGGTCTCCGGGGCCAACGACCTGACCTCCGTGGGCCAGGTGTCCGGCGCCCTCTCCCTCGCCGTGCCGATCGGCCTCGCCGGTCTCGGCGGCCTGTGGGCCGAGCGCGCGGGCGTCGTCAACATCGGCCTCGAAGGCATGATGATCCTCGGCACCTGGTTCGGTGCCTGGGCCGGCTACCAGTGGGGCCCCTGGACCGGTGTCCTGGTCGGCATCGCCGGCGGCGCCGTCGGCGGCCTGCTGCACGCGATCATCACCGTCACGTTTAACGTCAACCACATCGTCTCCGGTGTGGCCATCAACATCCTGGCGCTGGGCTTCACCCAGTACCTGTCGAACTTCACGTTCGCCGAGGCGCCGGGCGGCTCCTCCAAGCAGTCCCCGCAGGTGGAGCCGATCACCAAGATCACCATTCCGGGGCTGTCGGACTGGATGGCCGACCTCCAGGCCAAGCACTGGTTCTTCGTCTCGGACCTCGGCGGCGTGATCGGCGGCCTGATCACCGAGATCTCGCTGCTGACCATCGTGGCCCTGCTGCTGATCCCCGCCACCTGGTGGGCGCTGTGGCGGACCTCCTTCGGTCTGCGCCTGCGCTCCTGCGGCGAGAACCCGATCGCCGCCGAGTCCCTCGGCGTCAACGTCTACAAGTACAAGTACATCGCCGTGATCGTCTCGGGCGCCCTCGCGGGCCTCGGCGGCGTGTACCTGTCCGAGGTCGCCAGCCCCATCTACCAGGAGGGCCAGACCGGCGGCCGCGGCTACATCGGTCTCGCCGCGATGATCTTCGGTAACTGGATGCCGGGCGGCATGGCGATGGGCGCCGGCCTGTTCGGCTTCATCGACAGCCTCAAGCTGCGCGGTGGCGCCGAGAACGTCCACGCCATGCTGCTGCTGATCGCGATCCTGCTGGTCATCGTCTGCGCCTGGCAGCTCTACAAGAAGAAGTACCTCCAGGCCGGCATCGCGGCGGTCTTCGCCGCGCTGCTGTTCGTCTGGTACGCGGTGACCGACTCGGTGCCGAGCCAGTTCGTCGACGCGGCCCCGTACCTGACCACGCTGCTCGTGCTCGCCCTGTCGGCACAGCGCCTGCGGATGCCCAAGGCGGACGGCATGCCGTACCGCAAGGGCCAGGGCAAGTGACCGCGGGGCACGAGGTGGACTGGGACGTCCTGCGGACGCACGCTCGGGAAGCGATGACCCGGGCGTACGCCCCCTACTCGGGTTTCCCGGTCGGGGTCGCCGCGCTCGTGGACGACGGCCGCGTCGTGACCGGCTGCAACGTCGAGAACGCGAGCTACGGGCTGGGCCTGTGCGCCGAGTGCGGTCTGGTCTCCTCCCTCCAGGCGACCGGCGGCGGCCGCCTCACGCACTTCACGTGCGTGGACGGCAAGGGGCAGATCCTCGTGCCGTGCGGGCGGTGCCGCCAACTGCTGTACGAGTTCGGCGGGGACGAGCTGCTGGTGGACACCCCGGACGGGGTCCTGCCGCTCGCGGCGATGCTGCCGCAGGCCTTCGGGCCCGATCACCTGAGATAGCCGTGCCGACGGCCCTTCGCCCCTGCCGGGCGGAGGGCCGTCGCCCTTCCGTTCCCCGAACACCTCCCTCCCTCTCTCTATGCGCGTAGAAGGAAGCACCTCATGGACGTCATCTCCGTCATCCGGACCAAGCGGGACCGCGGTGAGCTGAGCCCCGAGCAGATCGACTGGGTCATCGACGCCTACACCCGCGGCGTCGTGGCCGACGAGCAGATGTCCGCCCTGGCCATGGCCATCCTGCTCAACGGCATGAACCGGACCGAGATCGCCCGCTGGACCGCGGCGATGATCGCCTCCGGCGAGCGCATGAACTTCGACGCCCTGTCCCGCCCGACCGCCGACAAGCACTCCACGGGCGGCGTCGGCGACAAGATCACCCTCCCGCTGGCCCCGCTCGTCGCCGCGTGCGGTGCGGCCGTGCCGCAGCTCTCGGGCCGCGGCCTCGGCCACACCGGCGGCACCCTCGACAAGCTGGAGTCCATCCCGGGCTGGCGCGCGCTGCTCTCCAACGAGGAGATGATGCACGTCCTCGACACCACCGGCGCGGTCATCTGCGCGGCGGGCGACGGGCTGGCTCCGGCCGACAAAAAGCTGTACGCGCTGCGCGACGTCACCGGGACGGTCGAGGCGATCCCGCTGATCGCCTCCTCGATCATGTCGAAGAAGATCGCCGAGGGTACGGGCTCGCTCGTCCTGGACGTCAAGGTCGGCACCGGCGCCTTCATGAAGAACATCGAGGACGCCCGCGAGCTGGCGCGCACCATGGTCGGTCTCGGCACCGACTCGGGCGTCAAGACGGTCGCGCTCCTGACGGACATGTCCACCCCGCTCGGTCTGACCGCAGGAAACGCCCTCGAAGTCCGCGAGTCGGTCGAGGTGCTCGCGGGCGGCGGTCCCGCCGACGTCGTCGAGCTGACCATCGCGCTGGCCAAGGAGATGCTGGACGCGGCGGGCATCAAGGACGCCGACCCGGCGAAGGCCCTGGCCGACGGCTCCGCGATGGACCACTGGCGCCGGATGATCGCGGCCCAGGGCGGCGACCCGGACGCGGCTCTGCCCGTCGCCCGCGAACAGCACGTCGTCACCGCCCCGGAGTCGGGTGTCCTGACCCGCCTGGACGCCTACGGCGTGGGTGTCGGCGCCTGGCGCCTCGGTGCCGGCCGTGCACGCAAGGAGGACCCGGTGCAGGCGGGCGCCGGCATCGAGCTGCACGCGAAGCCGGGCGACACCGTCACGGCCGGCCAGCCGCTGATGACGCTGCACACCGACACCCCGGAGAAGTTCGACTACGCCCTGGGCGCGCTGGAGGGCGGCTACGACATCGCCCCGGCGGGCACGGCCTTCTCCGCCACGCCGATCGTTCTGGACCGCATCGCCTGACCTGCGGCTTTCCGTACGAGTGAACGGGACCGGTGGACCCCCACCGGTCCCGTTCGGCATGCTGGGATCGGTGACGAACCGATTGAGGAGCACACCATGAGCGCACTCGCGGTCGAGCACCCGCCCTTGAGCGGCGGTGACGACTGGGATTCGGCGGTCGGCCTCTGGAAGGGGACGGGCGCGCCGAAGGGCTGCAAGGTGGAGATCATCGAGGGGATCGTCACCGTGGCACCACCGCCCGTCAACGACCACAACCTGATCGCGGAGCTGGTGCAGCAACGGCTGTACTCAGTGATCCCGGACGGCTGGGGTGTCTTCCAGACCCTCAATGTCGCAATTCCGAGCCGCAGCGGCCTGTACATCCCGGATCTCGCGGTCGTCCCCAGGGAGGCAGTGCCCCGCGGGGAGAACTTCACTCCCGCGGATGTCGCCGAGCTCGTCGTGGAGATCACTTCCCGGTCGAACGCCGTCCACGACCGCGTCGCCAAGCTCAACGGCTACGCCGCAGCCGGCATCCCGCTCTACCTGCTCATCGACCCGCACGCGACCGGCAGCCCCACGATCCACCTCTACGGCGAGCCCAGCGACGGCAAGTACTGCGTCCTGTGGGCGGGCAAGTTCGGTGAGACCGTCCCCCTCCCGGCGCCGTTCGACCTGGCCCTCGATACCTTCGGCTTCCCCCGCCCCTGACCTCACCACCGTGGCGGGGCGCGCGCCGATGAGTTCCGGCGGGCCGGGAAGTCAGCCCCTCGTGGAGATCACCCGACTCGTGCTGCCCGGACCCGCCCCGACCGCGCGTGATGCCGCACCGCTGTGCGCGCACCTGGCCCGCCTGTACGAGAGCGGGGCGCGTGCGGTGGAGTGCGACGCGGGCGCCGTCACCGCCCCGGGCCTGGGCGCCGTGGAGGTGCTGGCCCGGCTGCGACTGGCCGCGCGGGGCCGGCCGCTGCGGGTGACCGGTGCCCTGCCGGCCCTACGCGCCCTGCTGGGCCTGGTAGGACTCGTCGAGCTGCTCGGGGAGGCCGAAGAGCGGGAACCACCGGGCCGTGTCCAGGAAGGCGTTGAGGCCGACGATCCGGCCGTCTGAGACCTCCAGGACCTGGAGCGCCCACGGGGTGTGCCCGGGCCCGCCGTCCTCGCGCGGGCGGTACTGGCCGAAGGCCGGCATGCCGTTCGCGGTCGTCGGGACCAGGCGGGAGCCCTTGCAGCCGATGCCCTGGCCCAGGTGCCACGCGGCGATGTCCGTCGTTCCCTGCAGCCACAGGTCGAACGGCGGCATGGACATGATGGCGTCCTCGTGCAGGAGCGCGGTGAGGCGGGAGATGTCGTAGGACTCGAAGGCGGTGAGGTACTGCTCCAGCAGCTTCGCCTGCTCCGCGTCCAGCGGGTCGGCCGACTCGCTCGCGCGGAGCCGCTGCCCGGCGAGCGTGGCCCGCGCCCGCTGGAGCGCGCTGTTCACCGACGCCACCGTGGTGTCCAGCAGCTGCGCGACCTCGTCCGCCTTCCAGGCCAGTACCTCGCGCAGGATGAGCACCGCGCGCTGCTTGGCCGGCAGGTGCTGGAGGGCCGCGACGAAGGCCAGCCGGACGGACTCCTTCGCGAGCGCCATCTCGGCCGGGTCCGCGGTCTGCGGCAGCACCCGGGCGTCCGGGACCGGCTCCAGCCAGGTCACCTCGGGCCGCTGGTTGAGCACGGCGGAGGACTGGTGCTGAGGAGCGGTCAGGTCCATCGGGCGGGCCCGCTTGTTCCCGGCGTTCAGCAGGTCCAGGCAGACGTTCGTGGCGATCCGGTAGAGCCACGACCGCAGTGAGGAGCGGCCCTCGAACTTCGCGTGACTGCGCCAGGCGCGGACGTAGGTGTCCTGCACCGCGTCCTCGGCGTCGAAGGCGGAGCCGAGCATCCGGTAGCAGTAGCCCGTGAGCTCCACCCGGTATCGGTCCATCGCCGCATCGAGGTCGCTGCTGGTGGTGGCGAGGTCGCTCATGTCGGTGCATCCCCCTGGTGTTCGTGGCTGTTTCGGAATCTACCCGAGGGCTCCGACAGCGGCAGCGGGAAGCGCGTGACCGCCCAGGTACATCGACATCAAGTATCTTGACGTCAAGATTAACATCCGGCAGGCTTCCCCTGTATCTCGACGTCGAGATACTTGGTTCGGTGGGCGGGGAGGCCTGGGATGCGGCGCGGCGGGGAGATCCGGAAGGCACGGCGGGGAGAGCGGGAACCCGGCCTGGTGGCGCAGCTGAGGCGGCCGCCCGGCGGCCGCGACGCGCGGATCATGCTGCTCGCCCAGTCGCTGGACCGGGCCGGCACCGGCGTCTGGGCCGCTGCCTGCGTCCTCTACTTCACCTTCGTCATCGGTCTCGACGCCGGCCAGGTCGGCCTGCTGCTCGGCGCGTCCGGGGTCGCGGGCATCGCCGGCTCGCCCCTGGCGGGCCACCTCGCCGACCGCTTCCCCGTGCGCTCCCTACTGATCGGCGCCCACCTGCTGCGCCTGGTCACCCTCTGCCTGCTGCTCGTCGTCAGCGACTTCGCGCTGCTGCTGGCCGCGGTGGCCGTCACCCACCTCGGGGACCGGGCGGCCAAGACCCTGGAGATGCTCTTCGCCACCCGCGTCGCGGGCCAGCGACGCGCCACCTATCAGGCGCTGTCGCGCAGTTCGGCGAACGCCGGTTACGCGCTCGGCGCGGGCCTCGCCGCCATCGGCCTCGCCGTCGGCACCCGCGGCGCCTACCACGTGCTCATCCTGGCGAACGCGCTGTCGTTCCTCGTGGCCGCCGCCCTGGTGTGGCGCACCCGGGAGCCACGCGGCCGCGGGCTCGTCGCCCCGCCCGCCGCCGGAGCCGCCGCGCCCGCAGACGCCCCGAAGGCCCCCGGCGCGGCCCCGGCCGGGGGGCCGAGCCCCTGGCGCGACCGCGGCTACCTCCGGTTCGTCCTCCTGGACATCCCGATGAACCTCGACGACTCGATCCTGGGCATCGGCATCCCGTTGTGGCTGGTGAGCCGTACCAGCGCGCCGCACGAACTGATCCCGGCCTTCCTCGTCATCAACACCGTGCTCGTCGTCGTCCTCCAGCTACGCGTGTCGGCCAGGGTCCCGGGCCCGCGCCGGGCGGCCGGAGCGGTCGCCCTCTACGGGATGACCACGCTCCTGTGCTGCGCCCTCCTGGCCGCCGCGACCGGAGGCGGGGCCTGGGGCGCCTCGGCAGCCCTGCTCGCCGCGGCGGTGCTGGCCACCGCGGCCGAGCTGATGCGCTCGGTGAGTTCCTGGGAGCTCGCCGTGTCCCTCGCGCCCCCGGAGGCGCGCGCCTCGTACCTGGGCGTGGCCGGTATGGCGCAGTCCGTGCAGAAGACCGCGGGCCCGCTGCTCCTCACCGGCGTGGTGATGGTCGCCGGCCCGGCCGGCTGGATCGCCCTGGGGGCGGCGGTGGCCGGCCTGTCCCTGGCCCAACGCCGCGCCAGCCTGCGCAGGTTGGACGCCCTGGCCGCGGCCGCCCCGGCTCCGGCCGGCGCGCCCGCCTGAGGCTACGTACCCGGCTTGCGGCCGTATACGTAGACGTCCTCGCCCTTGCCCAGCAGGTTCCAGTACGCCTTGGCGTCGGCGGGCCGCATGTTCACGCAGCCCCCCGAACCGGGCGGGTTCCACATGCTCTTCGCGGTCGAGTGGAAGGCGATCCCGCCGTCGAAGAACTGGGCGTACGGCATGGACACGTTGTAGACCGTCGACCAGTGGTCGATGCTGCGGTGGTAGATCTTCTTCGGGCCGGTCCGGGTCTCCGTGCCGGCCTTGCCGGTCCGGACGGGGACGGGGCCGTACTTCAGCGTGGGGCCGTCCTGGATCCAGCTGAGCTGCCGCGTCAGGTCCACGCAGGCGATCCGACCCCGGTTCACCGGGCAGTCACCCGCCCTGTTCGGGGTGCTGCCCGCAGCCCGCTGGACCAGCATCGTGCTTATCGCCCGCCAGGTCAGCGGTCCGGCATAGCCCCGGGCCGGACTGATCCCGTGGCGCGTCTGGAACGCTTGGACGGCCGCGCAGTCAGCCGCCGACTGCCTCCCGTCCACGGGCCGTCCCAGGAACCTCTCCACCTGGCGCTGATACGGCCCGGCGGACTGGTTGCAGGAGGCGGCCTCTGCCGTTCCGCCTCCTGCCACCACCACCAGCGGCAGCGCCAGCGCCGCCGCCCCGCTCCACACCGCCGCGCGCCGACCCGCGCGGGCGCGCGCCCTCCGCTTCCCCATCCGGTCCTCCCCTGCTCACCGCACTTCGTTCTCCGTGTTGAATGCCCGGAAAACGAGCAGGGGTTGCCTCCGGCGGAAGCGAAGTGCCGGTCAGCGCGCGCCCACCGCGGAAGCCGGTATGCGCCGCTGTGCGCGGGCCGCGTGCGTGCCGTACAGGGTGATCGACACGACGCCGAGCACCGCGAGCAGCGCGATGCCGACCGTGGCCGCCCAGCCGCCCTCGTGATAGGCGAGGGCGCCGAGGGTGCCGCCCGCGCTCGAACCGAGGTAGTACACCGACTGGTAGAGGGCGGAGGCCTGGGCACGGCCCGTCTTCGCGGTCCGGCTCACCTCGGCCGAGGCCACCGCGTGCCCCGCGAAGAAGCCCGCCGTGATCAGGACCAGCCCCAGCACGACCACGACCAGGGAGTCCGACAGCGACAGCAGCAGCCCCAGCGCCGTGGTGGTCACGGCCAGGTACAGCGCACCGCGCCGCCCCGTGCGCGCCACCAGCCTGCCGGCGGCGGCCGAGGAGACCGTACCCACCAGGTAGATCAGGAAGATCGAACCGATCACGCCCTGGCCGAGCCCGAACGGCTCGTCCACCAGCCGGTAGCCGATCACCGTGTAGACCGCGCCGAAGACGGTCATGAACAGCGCGCCGATCCCGTACAGCCGCAGCAGCAGCGGATCGCGCAGATGGCCGGCGACGGTACGGCCCACCGCGCGCGGGTTCAGTGACGCCGGGCGGAAGAACCGCGCCCGCGGCAGCATCGCCAGGAAGGCGACCGCGCAGACCAGCGCCATCACGGCGACGGCGGCCAGGCCGGCCCGCCAGCCTCCCAGCTGCGCCGCCCAGCCGGTGACCAGGCGGCCGCTCATGCCGCCGATGGAGTTCCCCGCCACGAACAGCCCGATCGCGGCCACCAGGGCCCGCGGCCGGACCTCCTCCGCCAGGTAGGCCATCGCGGAGGCCGGAACGCCGGCGATCGCCGCACCCTGCACGGCGCGCAGCACCACCAGCCACTCCAGGTTCGGTGCGAAGGGGACGAGGAGCGCGACACCGACGGCGATCGCCATCGACCAGGTCATCATCCGGGTGCGGCCGAACCGCTCGGACAGGGCGCTCAGCGGCAGGACGAACAGCGCGAGGGCGCCGGTGGCCGCGGACACCGTCCAGCTGGCCTGACCCGCCGTCACCCGGAGGTCCTCGGAGATCGCGGGCAGCAGTGCCTGGGTGGAGTAGAGGAGGGCGAAGGTCGCCAGCCCGGCGGCGAAGAGCGCGAGGGTCATCCGGCGATAGCCGGGGCGGCCGGGGGAGAGGGGTTCCGGTGCGGGGGACGACGGGGTGGAGGCACCCGGGATGACGGGTGCCCCGGTATGAGCGGGAGGCATGCCATCGACGGTAGGCCTCGGCTTTTCATGCGTCCAATGCACAGAATCGCGATAATCGATCCACTGCTGCATCAGCCCAGGTCAGGAATGCGGATGTCGACAAACCGTTACGCAGAAGACACTGCGGTGACACACCTGCTGGCGCCCCGGCTGGCGTACTTCGCCGCCGTCGCCCGGCACGAGCACGTCACCCGTGCCGCCCAGGAGCTCGGCGTGCCGCAGTCCACCCTGTCCCGGGCCATGGTCCGCCTCGAACACGACCTGGGCGTCTCCCTGTTCGCCCGCAAGGGCCGCACCGTCGCCCTCACCACGGCGGGCCGCACCTTCCTCGCCTCGGCGGAACAGGCCCTGGACGGCATCGCCCGCGCCGCCGAGTCCGTCCAGCAGGACGCCGACCCGGCCTACGGCAAGGTCGCCTTCGGCTTCCTGCACACCCTCGGCCCCGAGACCGTCCCCGGCCTCATCCGCGCCTTCCGCGCCGACCACCCGCGCGTGCGCTTCTCCCTGGTCCAGAACTACGGCGAGGCCATGCTGGAGAAGCTGCGCGCCGGCGAGCTCGACCTCTGCCTCACCTCCCCGCTTCCGGACGCCCCCGACCTCGCCACCCGCCGCCTCGACGAACAGCGGCTGCGCCTGGTGGTCCCCGACGACCACCGCCTCGCCGGCCGCAAGCGCATCCGCCTCGCCGAGGCCGCCGAGGAAACCTTCGTCACCCTGGAGGCCGGCTACGGCCTGCGCCGCATCACCGACGACCTGTGCGCGGAGGCCGGGTTCACCCCGCGCGTCGCCTTCGAGGGCGAGGAGGCCGAGACCCTGCGCGGCCTGGTCGCCGCCGGCCTCGGCGTGGCCCTGCTGCCGCCGCCCGCGGTGCCGCGGCCCGGTGTGGTCGAGCTGAACGTCACCGCCCCCCGCGCGGTCCGGGAGATCGGCGTCGCCTGGCTCGACGGCCACCCCGACACCCCTCCGGTCGCCGCGTTCAAACGCTTCCTCCTCTCCCGCCGCGGACGCCTCATCCCGGAACTGGAACCGCCCGCGCCGCAGGAGGGCGGCCACCCCGAAAACTGATGGCCGTGCCCTGCTCCGGAGAGCAGAATGACCAGGGTTGAGCCGGGGGAGACCTCACCGGTACCGGTGACCGGCACCCGCCGCTGGGAAGTGGCCGTGGCTGCAGGCCCACCGCCACCGGTACGGCGGGCCGGGGCCACGCTAGGCCCCGTCCGCCGGGGTGGCGGCCGGGGCGGTCGGGGCGATCGAGCGGCTCAGCAAGTACCCCGCCTGGAAACGGGACTTGGCGCCCACCGCCCGCATGATCTCCGCGATGTGGCGCTGGCACGTCCGCTCCGACATGCCGAGGCGGCGCGCGATCACCTTGTCCTCCAGCCCCTCCGACAGCAGCCGCACGATCGTCTGCCGCAGCTCGTCCGAGATCGACCGCGCCTCCTCCGGGCCCACCGACGTCGGGAAGGGCTCCGCGCCCAGCCACGAACGCTCGAAAGCGGCGGTCATGAAGTGCACGACGCTCGGCTCCCGGACCACCAGCGCCGCCCCGCTGCGGTCCGGCACCGCCATCAGCCCGGTCCGCCCGTCGAAGACGAGCATGCGCATCAGCCCGTCGCCCAGCGTCCGCACCTGCGCGCCCAGCGCCGTCACCCGCTCCACGTAGGCCGCCGTGGGCCGGGAGTACCGGGCCGTGTGCTGGTAGAGCGTCCGCATCCGGACCCCGCGCGTCAGCAGCGACTCGTCGCGCCCGATCGATTCCGCCAGGGTCTCCGGCGGACGGCCGCCGCCCGGCTGCGAGGTCAGCAGCTCCACCTCGCACGCCGCGGCCAATTCCGCGATCAGCCCCCGTACGGCCCCCAGGTCCGTGACCAGCTCCAGGTGCCCCGCCCCGCTCGGGTCGCGGTGCGCGGTCCCGGCCTCGTACGCCGGCACCAGTGCCTCCAGCCGCCCCCGCAGCCGGTCCATCTCGTCGTGCGTCTCCCGTACGAGCAGGGCCAGCGGGGCCAGCGCCCGGGCCGCCGCCGCCCGCGGAGCCACGGCGCTCCACCGGTCCGAGCCGCCGCCGGGCGCACGCTGGAGCAGATGGGCGGCGGCCAGCTCGGTGATCGCGGCGGCCGCGCGCACGCCGAGCGCCCGGGTGGCCTCGGCCGCGTCGAAGGCGTGCCGTTCGACGGCGTACGCGTACAGGCGCCGGGCGGCGGGGGTCAGCTCCCCGGACGCGCCGGCTGCCCCGGCCGCCGCCCCGGGTGGTCGGGTTCCCTCGGCTGGCATGTCCGTATTCGTCCCGACCTGGGGTCGTTTGTAAACCCCTCGTATTCCCGCAAGGCGGCAAGACGACCCCTGGGACGACCCGTTCGGCATATGCCGAGGAGGCACAGTGGTGACACGGCGTGAAGGGGGAACGCGGAAGCGCCGGTCCATCCGTGCCATCCGACCGAGAGGGGGCGGAACGGCGGGCACGGGCGGACCGGCGCGAGGTCCCGGTGCGGTGCGGTCCCGGCCGGGGTGCTCAGCCGGACGGCTTCGCGTAGTCGGAGAAGCCGGTCCAGTCCAGCGTCACGCAGGCCTCGTCGCCCACGACCCAGGCGTCGTGCCCGGGGTGGACGCGCATGTAGTCGCCGGGGCCGAATTCGGCGCTCTCGCCGCCGTCCATGACGACCTTCATGCGGCCGCTCACGACGTACCCGGTGTGGTCGGCCCGGCAGCTGTCGGTCCCGGCCAGCGGCTTGACGTGCTCCGACCACTTCCAGCCGGGCAGGAAGACGGCCCGTCCGACGGCGCCGTCCCCGGTGTCCACCAGGTCCAGCCTGCCCATGCCGCCGACGAACGGCCTGGTCTCGTCCGGCGCGTCGAAGTTCCTGCAGTCGATTGCGGCCATGGCCGATCGCCTCCGGGAGGGGAGCGGGTGCCCCGAGTCCACTTCTCACGGTACGCCGGGAGCCCGCTTCGCGGGCCGCGACCGGTCCCGCCCCGTCCTGGCCGGTCCCGCCCCGTCCCCGGGCCGGTCCCGCCCCGTCCCGGTCCCGGGCCGCCCCCGCCGCCTCATCCGCGCAGCGACCTCCCGAAGCCGGAGGCCAGCGGCATCCGCAGGCCCAGCGGTGGCGGTGCGGCCAGGGCGTCCGTGACGGGGCGCGAGTACCGCCCGGAGAAGACCGCGCCGAGGACGAAGTCCACGCCCAGCGCCACCACTTCCGCCTGGTGCTCGCGCAGTCCGTGCCCGTCCGAGTGCACCTCGAACCGGCAGGTCGAGCGGTTCGCCTTCTTCGCCCGCTCCGCCAGCCGGAAGGAGCTCTCCGGGTCGCTGCGGGCGTCGTTGGTGCCGTGCACGATCAGGACCTGCCGCCCCGACAGCTGTTTCACCGGTTCGGGCGAGTCCGCAGGCATTCCCTCGGCCAGGCAAGGGGCCAGTGCCAGAACCGAGTTGACCGCCCCGTGCCCCGCCGCCCGCAGCGCGGCCAGGCCGCCGGCGCCGTAGCCGGCCAGGCACACGGGCACGTCCCCGTACCGCCGCACCGCCTCATCCGCCGCCCAGCGTGCCTGCTCCTCCCGCGCCGACTCCCCGCCGTGGATGACGGTGTGCGCGACCAGGCCGTCGGCACCGCCGGCCCGGGCCAGCGCCCGCGCGAGCGGACGCAGGGGGCCGGGGGAGAATCTGGACGCTCCGGGAAGCAGGAGCACCACCCCGTTGACCGGGCTTTCCGTCGAACCCGAGCCGGTTCTCGCGCCGGCTGCCCGCCCCAGGCGGGCCCCGCGCGCCGGCGGCGCATGCTGTGCCATGGCGGAACAGTCTCAGACCCTCGGGTGTACGCCATCCGTCCGCGCGGTCTCTGTTACATATCGACGCCTGCCGGGACACGACGCTCTACGCGCGTAGGAGTAGAGTGCGCAGATGACGAGCGAGACCCCCAACCTGCCGACCCCGGATCAGATCCGCCGTTCCCCGAAGGTGCTCCTGCACGATCACCTCGACGGTGGACTGCGTCCCGGGACCATCATCGAGCTGGCCCGCGAGGTCGGCTACGCGAGCCTCCCCGAGACCGACGCCGACAAGCTCGGCATCTGGTTCCGCGAGGCCGCCGACTCCGGCTCCCTGCCGCGCTACCTGGAGACCTTCGCGCACACCTGCGCGGTCATGCAGACGAAGGCGGCTCTCTTCCGCGTCGCCGCCGAGTGCGCCGAGGACCTGGCCGAG
This sequence comes from Streptomyces sp. NPDC058880, assembly GCF_042742535.1. NCBI lineage: Bacteria > Bacillati > Actinomycetota > Actinomycetes > Kitasatosporales > Streptomycetaceae > Streptomyces > Streptomyces sp. NPDC058880. Next base: position 20,482 of record NZ_JBHYMC010000047.1, on the reverse strand, counting down.
GACGGCGTCGTGTACGCCGAGATCCGCTACGCCCCCGAGCAGCACCTGGAAGCCGGGCTGACCCTCGAAGAGGTCGTCGAGGCCGTGAACGACGGCTTCCGCGAGGGCGAGCGCCGCGCGAAGGCCAACGGCCACCGCATCCGCGTCGGCGCCCTGCTGACCGCGATGCGCCACGCGGCCCGCGCGCTGGAGATCGCGGAGCTGGCCAACCGCTACCGCGACAACGGCGTGGTCGGCTTCGACATCGCCGGCGCCGAGGCGGGGTTCCCTCCCACCCGCCACCTCGACGCCTTCGAGTACCTCAAGCGCGAGAACAACCACTTCACGATCCACGCGGGGGAGGCCTTCGGTCTGCCGTCGATCTGGCAGGCCCTGCAGTGGTGCGGCGCCGACCGCCTCGGCCACGGCGTGAAGATCATCGACGACATCGAGGTCGCCGAGGACGGTTCGGTCACGCTGGGTCGCCTGGCCAGCTACGTCCGGGACAAGCGCATCCCCCTGGAGATGTGCCCGACCTCGAACCTGCAGACGGCCGCGGCCGCCTCGTACGCCGAGCACCCGATCGGCCTGCTGCGGAAGCTGCACTTCAGGCTCACGGTCAACACCGACAACCGCCTGATGAGCGGTACCAGCATGAGCCGCGAGTTCGAGCACCTCGTGGACACCTTCGGCTACACGCTGGACGACATGCAGTGGTTCACCGTCAATGCGATGAAGTCCGCGTTCATTCCTTTCGATGAACGACTGGCTATGATCAATGAGGTCATCAAGCCTGGTTATGCGGAGCTGAAGTCGGAGTGGCTGTTCCGTCAGACCGCCTCCACCAGCGGTTCTGTCTCGGCCTAGGCCATGGCATGACGTACCGAAAGCGCCCGGAAGAGGCAATTTCCGGGCGCTTTCTCGTATAAAAGGATGTTTGCGGGCCGGGGTTTGAAGTGACTAGTTTGCGGAGCCGCTCAATTCCCCGTCGCAAGGAATACCTTTCATGAAGCAGTCAGCTGCCAAGTTCCTCGGTGCCGCCGCCGCCGGTGCCGCCCTCGCCGCCGTCGCCGCCGGTGCCGCCTCCGCCGCCGTTCCCGCGATCGGCATCACCGACGCGCTCGGCACCGCCACCGGCGCGCTCGAGGGCGTCACCAGCCAGCAGCAGATGAAGACGGAAGAGGGGCAGCCGAGCGACCCCACCGCCGCGGTCACCGGTCTGCTGGGCCCGGTCACCGGCGCCCTCAACGGCTGACATCGACGCGAGACGGACGAACGCACGCGCGGCGGTCGCACGCTCCCTCGAAGAGGTGTGTGGGCCGCCGTGCGGTGTGCCACGATCACCACCAACTGCCCGCCGACGCAATGGGTATGAGGTTCTCGGTCATGCGCATGAAGGCACGAGCGACACTGGTCGCACTGGTCCCCGCCCTGCTGTTCGCCGCCGTGGGCTGCAGCGGTACGGAAGCCCCCGCGACGGGCAGGTCCCCCGACCCCAAGGGGTCGGCGAGCGGCGCCGGCGGCGCCCCCGCGGCGTCCCCGGACCCGGCCGGATCGGCACCGCAGAAGACCGGCGGCACCACGCTGGAGCGGTCCGCTCTTGCCCAGGGCGACCTGCCCGGCTACCAGATCTCCGCCCAGGGGAAGAATCCGAACGCCCCGGACGGCCAGCCGCAGGCTGACAAGAAGGCCTGCCAGCCGCTGGCCGACATCATGGGCGACAAGCCGGACCCCGCGGCGCGCGAGACCGTCAACCGGGGCATCGGATCCCAGAAGCAGGTGGGGCTCGCGGTCTCCGCCTCCGTCAGCTCCTACTCCGCGAACGAGGCCAAGGCGCTGATCGCCCGGCTCAAGTCCGCCGTCGCCGCCTGCGGCACGGGCTTCTCCGCCACGGTCGACCAGCAGACCGGCAGCTACCGCGACGTCCGCACCGCCGACTACCGCACCAGCGGTGACGAGAGCGTCAGCTGGACCACGACCGCGGCCGGCCAGGGCGTCTCCGCGCAGGTCCACCTGCTCGTCGTACGCGAGGGCGACACCGTCGTACGGCTGATGGCCCTCAACGTGGCGGGCGGCCAGCAGAAGGTGCTGGTGCCGCAGGAAGTGACGGACAAGCAGCTGGAGAAGGTCCGGCAGGCCGGCTGAGCGGCCGCACTACCAGGCGGTCGACGCCGGCTTCTCGTTCGGCAGCAGCACCCACAGTGCGATGTAGATCAGGAACTGCGGGCCGGGCAGCAGGCACGAGACGGCGAAGATGACCCGCATCGTGTTCGCGGAAATGCCGAAACGCCGTGCGAGTCCGGCGCAGACTCCGCCGATCCAACGGCCGTCACGGGGGCGGACCAGGGCGCTCATGAGGTTCTCCTTCATCGGGATCGCTTTCTTGCGATGACTCAATACTCCCGCTGGACCGCTGACAGAACGTCGGTCCAGGGGCCGAGCCCGACCCTGGAAATCTTCGGGGTCCCTCCCTGATAAGCGGCGTGTGAGCGGCGCATCCGGGCCCGCAGCGCCGGTACGACGGCCGCGTGCGCCAGCAGCACGCCGAGGGTGTTCAGCAGCACCGAGTCCACGTCGACGACCCGGCCCGGGACCCCGCTCTGCAGCATCTCGATGCTCATCGAAACCAGTGCGCCCGCGGCGGTGGTCCGCACCAGGGAGGACCACTGGGCCAGGCGCGAGAGCCACAGCCGCCCGCTGACGAGCGGTACCAGCACTCCCAGCGGGGCCAGCAGCGCGATCCCCTCCCCGATCCGCCGGGCGGCCTCCAGCGGGCCGAGTACGAGGTCGGCCCTGATCCCCTCCAGCGGGGTCAGATTGCCGGCGGCGGCCCACGGAACGTCGAGGGGGCGCAGGGTCAGCCAGCCGACGACCAGGAGATGGGCGGCGAGCAGGACCCCGGACAGGAGTCGGAGACGGAGGGGGATCGCGGTGGCGCCGACGGAGGTGCCGTCGGCCTCAATACGCTGCACACCTGCGAGGACGCACCATCAGGCGGCCACGGTTCCGCCGGAGGGGTGTGGCGGCGGGCACGGCGCGGCTGCCCGGCCACCCGTCGTCGGGCCCCGGTCAGCCGGTGGCCAGCAGGACGATCAGCAGCAGCGCGCCGGACACGGCGGGCGCGATGATCTCGTACGACCAGTGCACGCGCACGCCGCCCTGGGCGCCGGGCCGCTCGGCCCCCCGCTCGGCCAGCCTCTGGAGCTCGTCGACGATCCGGTCCGCACTGGCCCGCATCGGCTCGGCCGGGACCCGGAGCTTCTCGCCCGCGGAACGCTCCTCCCGGTCGCGCAGCCCCTCGTAGCGCAGTCGCTGGCGGTGGGCCTTCTTCCGCTCGCGCAGCGAGACGGGCACCGACCACAGCTGGTACTTCGACCCCTCGGCCAGCACCTCGGCCGAGTAGCCGGACCGCACGGCGTCCACGGCGGCCCAGGGCAGCTCGATGATCCGGAAGGGGTTCCGCACGCGCATCCGGTCGTCGTTGGCGAAGACGGCCGGTCGGATCGTGAACGCCACGATCAGGGGTACGGCGCACAGCGCGGCCGCCAGCGCGATCCACGGGGTGTTCCCCGAGCCGCGCAGCACGGCGTCCCCGCAGAGCCAAGCCGTCAGCGCGAGCAGCAGCACCCCCGAAACGACGCCCATGGAGGAGCGGTAGACCCGGTCGTCGTAGACCGGCTCATCGGTCGGCTGCTGGCTGCTCATGGGGTCGATTCTGCCCCACGCCCCCGCGGCCCACGAGAGCGGCGTACGGGGGAAGGTGCCGCCGGGCCGGCGGCCCGCCGGACGGAGCGACCGGGGGACCGCGGGACACGCCGGCGGGCCGTCAGCGCGGGGTGCGGCCGCGGCGGCGGGCGAGGAGGGCCGCACCGAGGCCGGCCGCCGCGGCGGCGAGACCGGCGCCGGCGGCGAGACCGCCCCGGGGCATGGCCGCGGCCTCACCGGCGGCCTGCGCCTCGGGGGCGGCCGGCGCGGCCGGGCCGGTGGAGGGCGACGGCTTCCCGGCCGGCGTGGCCGAGGGGGCGGCGGCGGCCGCTGCGCCGGACGGCGTGGCATCCGGCTCCGGAGCGGGGGCCTCGTCCTCGAAGGCGTAGGTGACGGGGCAGCCCGCGGGCAGCTCCGGGAAGAGCGCATCGGCGAAGGGGTGCTCCCCGCCCGGGGTCTCGTACGCGAACGACGGCCGGGCACCGCTCGGGTTCACGATGCGGGCGGCGGTCGGGCCGCCCGGTGCCGGGGCGGGGTCGGTGCGCGTCAGCTTCTCGTGGGCCTGCTTGGTGATCCCTTCCACCAACTGCACCTGCGGTCCGTCGGGGGTCCTCGTCAGGTCGGCGACCAGCGTGCCGTGCAGGCGCAGTCGCTTCGTGGCGGAGACGCATCGGGCACCGTGGATCCGGGCCGCCTCGGACAGCGGCAGCGGGAAGGACCGGGTGACGCCGGCCTTCGTGACCGCGAGGACGGGGGCGGCCGAGTCCACCTCGGTGATCTCCAGGTCCAGGCCGTTCGCGGTGCCGCCGGTGTTCTCGCGGTCCAGCACCGTCAGCACGCGGGACATGTAGTGGTCGCCCGGCTGCCAGTCCGGTCCGACGGCGCGGATCCAGGCCTCCGGGCCCTCCGCCCCGTGACGCAGCACCGCGACGAGGCCCTCGCCGATGTGGGCCGGGGTGCCGGAGAACCGGTCGGCGGGGGTCGGCGGGGTGACCGCGGCGGACGGACGGACGGCCGCGGCGGCGTGCGCGGCCCCCGCGGCGGGAGCGAGGAGCGCGCCGGCGAGGGCGACGCTGGTGATCGAGGCGCGGAGGGCGGTGCGCACGAGGACTCCTTGGAGCGTTGTCCCGGGCAGGTGGGGAAGGCCGCATGCCGCGTCCGTCTCGGTCCGGTCTTCGTCCGGTGAGCTTCCGGCGGGCTGCTGGAAGGAAACCTACTGATCGTGTGCGTCCGGACGATCGCCCTCCTGTCATGGCCGGGTAACAGGTGGCGGAGGTGTCGATTCCGCAGCGGATCGGCCGGAATCGGGGGAGGGGGGTGACAGGTCGCTACGCGCGTAGATATGCTCCTCTGGTGACCATGCCCACCACCCTCACCGCATTCGCTGACGTGACGACGTCCGACAGTGCGCTGCGCCGCTTCCTGCACGGGCTGCCCGGCGTCGACGCTGTCGGTCTGGAGGCCCGCGCGGCCTCGCTCGGCACCCGTTCGATCAAGACGACGGCCAAGGCGTACGCCATCGACCTGGCCATCTCGATGATCGACCTGACGACGCTGGAAGGCGCGGACACCCCGGGCAAGGTCCGGGCGCTCTCCGCCAAGGCCGTCCATCCCGATCCGACCGACCGCACCACCCCGATGACGGCCGCCGTCTGCGTCTACCCCGACATGGTGGCCACCGCCAAGGCCGCCCTGAACGGCGCCGACGTCAAGGTCGCCTCCGTCGCCACCGCCTTCCCCGCAGGCCGCGCCGCGCTGCCCGTCAAGCTCGCGGACACCCGCGACGCCGTCGCCGCCGGCGCGGACGAGATCGACATGGTCATCGACCGTGGCGCCTTCCTCGCCGGCCACTACCTGGAGACGTACGAGCTGATCAAGGCCGTCAAGGAGGCCTGCACCCGTCCCGACGGCAGCGCCGCGCGCCTGAAGGTCATCTTCGAGACCGGCGAGCTGTCGACCTACGACAACATCCGCCGCGCCTCCTGGATCGGCATGCTCGCGGGCGCCGACTTCATCAAGACGTCGACCGGCAAGGTGGGCGTCAACGCCACCCCCGCGAACACCCTGCTCATGCTTGAGGCCGTCCGCGACTTCAAGGCGCAGACTGGAATCCAGATCGGCGTGAAGCCGGCCGGCGGCATCCGCACGACCAAGGACGCGATCAAGTTCCTGGTCCTGGTCAACGAGACCGTGGGCGAGGACTGGCTGAGCAACACCTGGTTCCGCTTCGGCGCCTCCAGCCTGCTCAACGACCTGCTGATGCAGCGCCAGAAGCTGAGCACCGGCCGTTACTCCGGTCCCGACTACGTGACGGTGGACTGAGACCCCATGAACATGGACAACACGACTTCCCTCTTCGAGTACGCGCCGGCCCCCGAGTCCCGCTCGGTCGTCGACATCGCCCCCTCCTACGGGCTCTTCATCGACGGCGAGTTCACCGACGCCGCCGACGGCAAGGTCTTCAAGACCGTCTCGCCCAGCAGCGAGGAGGTCCTCTCCGAGGTCGCCCAGGCAGGCGCCGCCGATGTGGACCGTGCCGTGAAGGCCGCCCGCAAGGCCTTCGAGAAGTGGTCCGCGCTGCCGGGCTCCGAGCGCGCCAAGTACCTCTTCCGCATCGCCCGGATCATCCAGGAGCGCAGCCGGGAGCTCGCGGTCCTGGAAACCCTGGACAACGGCAAGCCGATCAGGGAGACGCGGGACGCGGACCTCCCCTTGGTCGCCGCGCACTTCTTCTACTACGCGGGCTGGGCCGACAAGCTCGACCACGCGGGCTACGGCGCGAACCCGCGCCCGCTCGGCGTCGCCGGCCAGGTCATCCCGTGGAACTTCCCGCTGCTCATGCTCGCGTGGAAGATCGCCCCGGCCCTCGCCACCGGCAACACGGTCGTCCTGAAGCCCGCCGAGACCACACCGCTCTCCGCGCTCTTCTTCGCCGACATCTGCCGCCAGGCGGGCCTGCCCAAGGGCGTCGTCAACATCCTCACCGGGTACGGCGACGCGGGCGCGGCCCTCGTCGAGCACCCGGACGTCAACAAGGTCGCCTTCACCGGCTCGACCGCCGTCGGCAAGGCCATCGCCCGCTCGATCGCCGGCACCGACAAGAAGGTCACCCTGGAGCTGGGCGGCAAGGGCGCCAACATCGTCTTCGACGACGCCCCCATCGACCAGGCCGTCGAGGGCATCGTCAACGGCATCTTCTTCAACCAGGGCCAGGTCTGCTGCGCGGGCTCCCGCCTCCTGGTCCAGGAGTCGATCCACGACGAGCTGCTGGACTCCCTCAAGCGCCGCCTCTCCACGCTGCGCCTGGGCGACCCGCTCGACAAGAACACCGACATCGGCGCGATCAACTCCGCCGAGCAGCTCGCCCGGATCACCGCCCTCGCGGACACCGGCGAGGCCGAGGGCGCCGAGCGGTGGTCCCCGGCCTGCGAGCTGCCGTCCGCCGGCTACTGGTTCGCCCCGACGCTCTTCAGCAACGTCACCCAGGCGCACACCGTCGCCCGCGACGAGATCTTCGGCCCGGTGCTGTCCGTGCTGACCTTCCGCACGCCCGACGAGGCCGTCGCCAAGGCCAACAACAGCCAGTACGGCCTGTCCGCCGGCATCTGGACGGAGAAGGGTTCGCGCATCCTCGCGGTCGCCAACCAGCTCCGCGCCGGGGTCGTGTGGGCCAACACGTTCAACAAGTTCGATCCGACCTCGCCCTTCGGCGGCTACAAGGAGTCGGGCTTCGGCCGCGAGGGCGGCCGCCACGGTCTGGAGGCCTACCTCGATGTCTGAGTCCTCTGTGCGTCTGAGCGTCTTCAAGACCTACAAGCTGTACGTCGGGGGCAAGTTCCCCCGCTCCGAGAGCGGCCGGGTGTACGAGGTGAGCGACTCCAAGGGCAAGTGGCTGGCCAACGCCCCCCTGTCCTCCCGCAAGGACGCGCGTGACGCCGTCGTCGCGGCGCGCAAGGCCTTCGGCGGCTGGGCGGGCGCGACCGCCTACAACCGCGGCCAGATCCTCTACCGCATCGCCGAGATGCTGGAGGGCCGCCGCGAGCAGTTCGTCCGCGAGGTCGGCGAGGCCGAGGGGCTGTCCAAGTCCAAGGCCGCCGCCGTCGTCGACGCGGCCATCGACCGCTGGGTCTGGTACGCGGGCTGGACGGACAAGATCGGACAGATCGTGGGCGGGGCCAACCCGGTCGCGGGTCCGTTCTTCAACCTCTCCACCCCCGAGCCCACCGGTGTCGTCACCGTCGTCGCCCCGCAGGACTCCTCGTTCCTGGGCTTGGTGTCGGTGATCGCCCCGGTCATCGCGACCGGCAACACCGCCGTCGTCGTCGCCAGTGAGAAGTCCCCGCTGCCGGCGCTCTCGCTGGGCGAGGTGCTCGCCACCTCCGACCTGCCCGGCGGCGTGGTCAACATCCTGTCCGGCAAGGCCGCCGAGATGGGTCCGCACCTGGCGTCCCACCAGGACGTCAACGCGATCGACCTGGCCGGCGCCGACGCGGCGCTCGCCAAGGAACTGGAGATCGCAGCGGCCGACAACCTCAAGCGCGTCCTGCGTCCACAGCCTGTGGACGACTGGAGCGCCGACCCGGGAACCTCCCGCATGACGGCGTTCCTGGAGACCAAGACGGTCTGGCACCCCACCGGGTCGCTGGGCGCGGGCGGCTCGTCCTACTAGGTCCTGCCGTCGAAGGAGCGCGCGGCCGGGTGCGACCCCGGTCGCGGGGCCCGGGCCCTGCCTCCTGCGAGACCGGCCCCGGCGGCGTCCCCCGCGCCGCCGGGGCCTTCGTACGCCCGCGCACGGGCCCGGGTGCGGGCTACTTCGCGGGCAGCGCCGGGCCCAGCAGCGAGGAGACGGCCGCGGTGGGCAGCTCGCCGACGGACGGTCCCTGTGTGAGGATGCCCGTCACCATGCCGGTGCCGACGGCGGGGAAGTCGGCGACCTTGGTGGCGACCCCGTTGTCCAGCGGGTCCACGCCGGTGTGGGCCAGCGGGTTCACCTTGAGGTTCGCGATCGGGTCGGTGACCCCGGCCACCGCCGCCGGGACGTCCAGCTCGCCGGCCTGGGCGCCGCCCGCCGCCATCGCCAGCGCGGCGCCGGCCATCGAGAGGGTCAGACCCGCGCTGCGGAGCCGGTTCGGGGCCGAAGGGGCTGCGTGACGTGCCATGGGGATCCCGCCTGTGGTCGTAGTCGCGTGCGCACGCAGCGTAGTGGAGGTGTGTTCCTGGACACCAACCGGTCACCGGGAGGATCCCCTACCCGGGGGAATGGTTCAGACTGGTGTCCCGTGAGCTCTTCCTCTCCTTCGCCGACCCGAGTCGTCCTGCTGACCGGTCCGTCGGGCTCCGGAAAATCCTCCCTCGCCGCCCGCGCCGGGCTGCCCGTACTGCGCCTCGACGACTTCTACAAGGAAGCCGGCGACCCCAGCCTGCCGCTGGTGGAGGGCAGCTCCGACATCGACTGGGACTCCCCCCTGTCGTGGGACGCCGACGCCGCCGTCGCCGCGATCGCCGAGCTGTGCGCGTCGGGACGGACGGACGTGCCCGTCTACGACATCGCCACCAGCTCCCGGACCGGCTGGGACACCCTCGACATCGCCCGCACGCCGCTGTTCGTCGCCGAGGGCATCTTCGCCGCGGACGTGGCCGCCCGCTGCCAGGACCTCGGCCTCCTCGCGGACGCCATCTGCCTGCGCGGCCGCCCCTCGACGACCTTCCGCCGCCGGCTCGTCCGCGATCTGCGCGAGGGCCGCAAGTCCGTGCTGTTCCTGATCCGCCGCGGCTGGCGCCTGATGCGCGCCGAGCGGGGCATCGTGGCCCGCCACCTGGAACTGGGCGCCCACGCCTGCGGCCCCGACGAGGCCCTCGGCCGGATCGCGGCCGCCGGCCGCCGCCGCTCCACGAGCCCGGCCGCCGCGTAGGGGACGACCTGTCGATCGGGTCGGATCCGCGCGCCCCGGTGCCCGGACCGGCCCGACCGACAGGACGACCGACTGCACATCCGCCCGGCGCCGCGCGGGCCCGCAAACGGGTGCGCGGGACCGGTCGGACCCCCGCCCGACCGATCCCGCGCCTTCTCCCCCGCTGGCCGCCGCCTCACCCCCGCAAGACGGTCCCCCGTGGCCGGGGTGGTTCATGTGGTCCCGCCGACCGCCCTCAGGCGACCAGCTCCTCGAAGGACTCCGCCTCGTCGCGGCCGAAGCTCAGCGACTCGTCCTCCCGCAGGCGGCGCAGCGAACGCCAGATGCTCGACTTCACCGTGCCGACGCTGATTCCGAGGATCTCCGCGATCTCCGGGTCCGTGCGGCCCTCGTAGTAGCGCAGCACCAGCATCGTGCGCTGCGGCTCCGGGATGCGGGCCAGCGCCTGCCACAGCACGGCGCGCAGCTCCGTACCGCGCATCGCGTCCGTGTCGGAGGCCGTCTCCGGCAGCTCCTCCGTCGGGTACTCGTTCAGCTTCCGCCGGCGCCAGGCACTGATGTGCAGGTTCGTCATCGTGCGGCGCAGGTAGCCGCCGACCGCGGCCTTGTCGCTGATCCGGTCCCAGGCGCGGTACGTGGAGAACAGCGCGCTCTGCAGCAGGTCCTCGGCCTCGTAACGGTCACCGGTGAGGTGGAAGGCCGTCGCGTACAGGGCCGCGCGCCGCTCCTGGACGTACGCCGTGAACTCCGCCTCCGACGCCGGGGACGGCGTCTGCTGCTGGGCGGGAACCGCCCGGTACTGGTTCGCGTCAATGGCTACGACGTGGGCCGGCCGGGGCCGGGCGACCGCCACCGAACGGACACCCGCCCGGCGGTTCACATCGTGCAGCCGCGTGACAACCGCGCTGGTGGTGGTGCTGTGCAGCGTGTTCATCTCGCGCCCCCCGTCGTGGAGTGTGTCTGCTTCGGATCGCTGTGCGTTGAGTAGAAGCCTGCCCGGCCGACTTAACCGGGGTGTCCGTCGACTGTCACAGCACTGTCACAGGGACCCGTCCGAAGGACACCCGCGGACTCCGGCAGGATCCGGCCCCCCTGACGGTCGAACTCCCGACTGCCCATGGGACAGAATGAGCCCGTGCCTTTCCTGTTGCTGATCGAGGACGACGACGCCATCCGCACGGCCCTCGAACTCTCCCTGTCACGCCAGGGCCACCGTGTGGCCACCGCGGCGACGGGCGAGGACGGCCTGAAGCTGCTGCGTGAGCAGCGGCCGGACCTGATCGTGCTGGACGTGATGCTGCCCGGGATCGACGGCTTCGAGGTCTGCCGCCGGATCCGCCGCACCGACCAGCTGCCGATCATCCTGCTCACCGCGCGCAGCGACGACATCGACGTGGTCGTCGGCCTGGAGTCCGGAGCCGACGACTACGTGGTCAAGCCCGTCCAGGGGCGGGTCCTCGACGCCCGCATCCGGGCCGTACTGCGCCGCGGCGAACGCGAGTCGAGCGACTCGGCGAGCTTCGGCTCACTCGTCATCGACCGGGCCGCCATGACGGTGACGAAGAACGGCGAGGACCTCCAGCTCACGCCCACCGAGCTGAGGCTCCTGCTCGAACTGAGCCGCCGGCCGGGCCAGGCGCTCTCCCGCCAGCAGCTGCTGCGCCTGGTCTGGGAGCACGACTACCTCGGCGACTCGCGGCTCGTCGACGCCTGTGTCCAGCGGCTGCGCGCCAAGGTCGAGGACGTGCCGTCCTCGCCCACCCTGATCCGCACGGTCAGGGGCGTCGGATACCGCCTGGACTCCCCGCAGTGATCCGGTCGTTGCTCGCGGGCCGGCGCTGGACCAGCCTGCGGCTGCGGCTTCTCGTCGTCTTCGCCCTGGTCGCCCTGACCGCAGCCGTGTCCGCGTCCGGGATCGCCTACTGGCTCAACCGCGAGGCCGTGCTCACCCGCGTCCAGGATGCCGCCCTCGGCGACTTCCGGCAGGAGATGCAGAACCGTGCCGCCGCGCTGCCCGCCGACCCGACCCCGGAGGAGCTGCAGCGCACCGCCGAGCTGATGGCGGGCAGCAGCCCCGGCTACAGCGTCCTGCTCGTGCAGGAGGGCAAGGACAACCGCCTGACGTACGGCGCGGCCGGGCCCGACAACTTCCGGCTGACCGACGTGCCGAAGTCCCTGCAGAACGCGGTGAACGACCGGCAGAAGACGACGTCGGCGAACGACGCCGAATACCACGTGTACTGGCAGCGCACGAAGCCGCGCGGCAATCCGTACCTGGTCGGCGGCACGCGGATCGTGGGCGGCGGGCCGACCGGCTACATGTACAAGTCCCTCGCCCAGGAGCGGGACGACCTGAACGCGCTCGCCTGGTCGCTGACCATCGCGACGATCCTCGCCCTCCTCGGCTCCGCCCTGCTCGCGCAGGCCGCGGCCCGCACCGTGCTCAAGCCCGTCCAGCGGCTGGGCGACGCCGCGCGGCGGCTCGGCGAGGGCGAACTGGACCACCGCCTCGACGTGTCGGGCACCGACGAACTCGCCGACCTGTCGCGCACCTTCAACAAGACGGCCGAGGCGCTGGAGAAGAAGGTCGCCGACATGAGCGCGCGGGAGGAGTCCAGCCGGCGCTTCGTGGCGGACATGTCGCACGAACTGCGCACGCCGCTGACCGCGTTGACCGCGGTGGCCGAGGTCCTGGAGGAGGAGGTCGACGACCTCGACCCGATGATCGCCCCGGCGGTGACCCTGGTCGTCAGCGAGACCCGGCGCCTGAACGACCTGGTGGAGAACCTGATGGAGGTCACCCGCTTCGACGCGGGTACCGCCAAGCTGGTGCTGGACGACGTCAACGTCGCCGACCAGGTCACGGCCTGCATCGACGCCCGTGCCTGGCTCGACGCGGTCGAACTCGACGCCGGACGGGACATCGTGGTGCGGCTCGACCCGCGCCGGCTCGACGTGATCCTGGCCAATCTGATCGGCAACGCGCTCAAGCACGGCGGCTCGCCCGTGCGGGTGTCGGTGGCCGTGCAGGGAGATTGGCTGGTGATCGCGGTCCAGGACAACGGGCCGGGCATCCCCGAGGAGGTCCTGCCACACGTCTTCGACCGCTTCTACAAGGCCAGTGCGTCCCGCCCGAAGTCGGACGGGAGCGGGCTCGGCCTGTCGATCGCCGTGGAGAACGCGCACATCCACGGCGGCGACATCGCCGCGGCCAACGTGCCCGGTGGCGGGGCACTGTTCACCCTGAGGCTGCCGGTGGACGTGGGAAAGGCGATCACGGGTGATCCGGATGCGTAGGACCCTGCCGGCGGCGCCGGCCGTACTGCTCCCGCTCCTCGGGACGGCCCTGCTCGCGACGGCGGGCTGCGGGATCCGGGCGACGACGGTGCCCGTGGACGTGGGCGAGGCGCCGTCGCGCGTCTCGTGCGACACCCCGGCGCAGCAGCCGGGCGGGCAGAGCGGGGCGCCGGGCTTCCGCGCCACCGTGGAACTGGTCTGCGGATCGCAGCTGGTGGGCGTGGACCGGATCGTCTCGATGCCGGAGAAGGGCGCGCTGCGGGATCCCGTCGCGCAGGCCGCGCAGGCGCTGCTGGAAGCGCTGGAGCGGACGCCGACTGCGCAGGAGCGGGACGCCGGCTTCTCGACCGGGGTGCCGGCGGGGCTGACGGCGGGTGCGCCGAAGCCGGGCGACCCGGCGGGCACGGTGCGGCTCAGCCGCAAGCCGGAGGATCTGCCGCCGGTGGCGCTGTCGCAGATCGTGTGCACGCTGGCGGGCAGCGAGACGGTGTCGGCCGGCCCCGGACCGGTGGTCCTGGGCGGACCGGACGCCGATCCGCCGCGCGCGTGGGAGTGCACGGACGCGGTCCGCTCACGGCCGGAGTCGGTGCCGACACTGGGCGAGATCGTCCGGCCGACCGCGTCGCCGCGCTGAGCGGTCCGCCGCTCCCGGACGCGACGAGGCCCCCCGAGCGGGGCTCGGGGGGCCGGGGATCCGGCTGGGCAGGTTCCCGCCGGACGGGGCGGGAACCTGCCCCGGCGGGGCCGGAGCCCCGGGCCGGAAGCGGTGGGCGGCCGGGGAATCAGAGGCCCATGGCCGCCGCCAGGTCCTTCTTGACCGCGTCCAGGACTTCCTGGCCGGTGGTACGGGCCGACGCCAGGTCGGAGGCCTCGGGCACCGGTACGACGACCTCCAGGTAGCACTTCAGCTTGGGCTCCGTGCCCGACGGGCGGCAGATGACCCGGGCCTTGTACGCACCGTCCAGGTAGTAGCGCAGACCGTCCGTGGGCGGCAGCGACTCCGTGCCCCTGGTCAGGTCCTCCGCCGAGACGACCCGCAGGCCGGCCAGCGAGACCGGGGGTTCCGCGCGCAGCCGCGCCATGGCGTTCGCGATGACCGACAGGTCCGACACACGGACCGAGAGCTGGTCGGTGGCGTGCAGCCCGTGGGCCATCGCCAGGTCGTCGAGCAGGTCGGTCAGGCTGCGGCCCTGCTCCTTGAGCTCCGAGGCCAGTTCGGCCACCAGCAGGGCGGCGGTCACGCCGTCCTTGTCGCGGACGCCCTCGGGGTCCACGCAGTAGCCGAGCGCCTCCTCGTAGCCGTAGCGCAGGCCGTCGACGCGGGCGATCCACTTGAAGCCCGTGAGGGTCTCCTCGTAGCCGACGCCCGCCGCCTCCGCGATCCGGCCCAGGAGGCTGGAGGAGACGATGGACTCGGCGAACACGCCGGTCGCGCCCTTGTGGACCAGGTGCGCCGCGAGCAGCGCGCCGACCTCGTCGCCGCGCAGCATCCGCCAGCCGTCGGCGGTGGGGACGGCCACCGCGCAACGGTCCGCGTCCGGGTCGTTCGCGATCACGATGTCCGGCTGGACCTCGGCAGCCCTGGCGAAGGCCAGGTCCATCGCGCCCGGCTCCTCGGGGTTGGGGAACGCCACCGTCGGGAAGGCCGGGTCCGGTTCGGCCTGCTCGGCGACCAGGACCGGTTCCGGGAAGCCGTGCCGGGCGAAGGCCGCCATCACGACGTCCTTGCCGACGCCGTGCATGGCCGTGTAGACGGTCCGCACACCGCGGGGGGAACCGGGAGTCAGGACCGCGTCCGTACGGGCCAGGTAGGCCTCCAGGACCTCGTCGCCGAGGTCCTCCCAGCCGGAGTCCGGGCGGGGGACCGAGGCGAGCGCGCCGATGCCGGCGATCTCCGCCGCGATCTCCGCGTCGGCCGGGGAGACGATCTGCGAGCCGTCACCGAGGTAGACCTTGTAGCCGTTGTCCCGGGGCGGGTTGTGGCTCGCGGTCACCTCGACGCCGGCCACGGCGCCCAGGTGCCTTATGGCGTAGGCGAGGACGGGCGTGGGCAGCGGGCGGGGCAGGACGGCCGCGCGCAGCCCGGCGCCGGTCATCACGGCCGCGGTGTCGCGGGCGAAGTCCGCCGACTTGTAGCGGGCGTCGTAGCCGACGACGACCAGGCCGCCGGCGTGGCCCTGGCCCTTCAGGTAGGCCGCGAGGCCCGCCGCGGCCCGGATGACCACGCTGCGGTTCATCCGCATCGGGCCCGCGCCGATCTCACCGCGCAGTCCGGCGGTGCCGAACTGCAGGGTGCCGGAGAACCGGTCGGCGAGCTCCGCCGTGTCGCCCGCGTCGAGGAGCGCGGCGAGCTCGGCCGCGGTCTCCGGGTCGGGGTCCTCCGCCAGCCAGGCCTGCGCCCGGGTGATCAGGTCGTCCTGTTCCTGCACTACTTCCGCCTTACCTCTCGTACGGTCCCGGGGCCTCAGATGCGGGCGAGGACCTGGGTCAGCAGCTTGCCCATGCGCGCGGCCGAGTCGCGGCCGGCCTGGAGGACCTCTTCGTGGTTCAGCGGCTCGCCGGAGATGCCCGCCGCCAGGTTGGTGACCAGGGAGATGCCGAGCACTTCGGCGCCGGCCTCGCGGGCGGCGATGGCCTCCAGCACGGTGGACATGCCGACCAGGTCGGCGCCCATGACGCGGATCATGTTGATCTCGGCCGGGGTCTCGTAGTGCGGGCCGGGGAACTGGACGTACACGCCCTCCTCCAGGGAGGGGTCGATCTCCTTGCACAGCGCGCGCAGCGCGGGCGAGTACAGGTTCGTCAGGTCCACGAAGTTCGCGCCGATGATCGGCGAAGTGGCCGTCATGTTGATGTGGTCGCTGATCAGCACCGGCTGGCCGGGCTGCATGCCCTCGCGCAGACCACCGCAGCCGTTGGTCAGCACGACGGTCTTGCAGCCCGCGGCGACGGCGGTACGGACACCGTGGGCGACGGCGGCGACGCCACGGCCCTCGTAGTAGTGGGTGCGGCCCAGGAAGACCAGCGCGCGCTTGTCGCCGATCTTGTACGAGCGGACCTTGCCGCCGTGTCCTTCGACGGCGGCCGGGGGGAACCCGGGCAGCTCGGTGACGAGGAACTCGGCCTCGGGGGCGCCCAGGGCCTCGGCGGCCGGGGCCCAGCCGGAGCCCATGACGAGGGCGACATCGTGGGTCTCGGCGCCGGTGAGCTCCCGCAGGCGGGCGGCTGCGGCGTCGGCGGCGGCGGTGGGATCGGTAACAGATGCGTTCACGCAGACGAGCGTAGCCGCTCATTGCCTACGCGCGTAGATGGCACAGCTCACCATGCTCGGATCGTTGTGTTGTCGTTTCCCACCACCTACCCGTCCACACCGGCGGTGACCTGCGGTGATGGGTTGGACGGCCAACCGGTGCGGGTCCTGCCGGGGAATTCAGCAGGGGCGCTTGCGCAGCTCCATCACGTAGTCGTGCGGAGCGCCGGCGGACTCGGCTGCGTCGGCGATCTCGCCCAGGTAGCGCGCCGAGGGCAGACCGCCCTCGTAGCCGTTGAGCACGTAGCACCAGGCGGCCTCGTCGCCTTCCAGGGTGTGCACCCGGATCCGCATGCGCCGGTAGATGTCGAGCCCGACGCCCTCCCAGCGGTCCATCGAGTCCTCGTCCAGCGGAGCGATGTCGTAGAGGGCGACGAAGACCTGCTGACGGGGGGCTTCCACGATCGTGGCGAGGGAGCCCTCCCAGCCCATCTGCTCGCCGCCGAAGGTCAGCCGCCAGTCGTTGATCCAGCCCGTGCCGCGCAGCGGCGAATGGGGGGCGCGGCGCGTCATCAGCCGCGGGTCGAGGTTGCCGGCGTACGCGGCGTAGAGCGACATGGGGTCGAGGGTACGGGAGGGGCGGTCGTGGGGGAGCGCCCGGCCGGGCGTACCCCCGGACGGAGTCCCGCGGCGGGACCGGGCGCGAAGCACCTTGAAGCGTGCGGGACAATGGAGCACGGAATGCATCCCCCGGGGAGAACCCCCGGAACACCGGCCGGGGCGGCAGCCGGCCGGGTAGACGTGAGGCGGACTTTTCGTGACCCGGATCGTGATCATCGGCGGCGGACCCGGCGGGTATGAGGCGGCGCTGGTCGGCGCCCAGCTCGGCGCGGAGGTGACCGTCGTGGACTGCGACGGTCTGGGCGGGGCGTCTGTCCTGACCGACTGCGTACCTTCCAAGACTCTGATCGCGACCGCCGAGGTGATGACCACCTTCGACTCCTCCTACGAGGAGCTGGGGATCATCGTCGCCGACGACACGCCGCACGTCGAGCAGGCGGCGCGCGTCGTGGGCGTGGACCTCGGCAAGGTGAACCGGCGCGTCAAGCGCCTCGCGCTCGCCCAGTCGCACGACATCACCGCTTCCGTCACCCGGGCCGGCGCCAAGGTCATGCGCGGCCGCGGCAAGCTGGGCGGCCCGCAGGGCATCGACGGCACCCGGGACGTCATCGTCACCGCGGCGGACGGCACCGAGACGATCCTGACGGCCGACGCCGTCCTCATCGCCACCGGCGGCACCCCGCGCGAGATCCCCGACGCCCAGCCCGACGGCGAGCGCATCCTGAACTGGACGCAGGTCTACGACCTGGACGAGCTCCCCGAGGAGCTCATCGTGGTCGGTTCGGGTGTCACCGGTGCCGAGTTCGCCGGCGCGTACCAGGCGCTCGGCTCCCGGGTCACCCTGGTGTCCTCCCGCGACCGCGTGCTGCCGGGCGAGGACCCCGACGCGGCCGCCGTCCTGGAGGACGTCTTCCGGCGCCGCGGCATGAACGTCGTCGGGCGCTCGCGCGCCGAGTCCGCCAAGCGGGTCGGCGACCGCGTCGAGGTGACCCTCTCCGACGGCCGGGTGCTCACCGGCACGCACTGCCTGATGGCGGTCGGCGCGATCCCGAACACGCAGAACATGAACCTGGAGGAGTCCGGCGTCCGCCTCAAGGACTCCGGGCACATCTGGACCGACAAGGTCTCGCGCACCTCCGCGCCGGGCGTCTACGCCGCCGGTGACGTCACGGGCGTCTTCGCGCTCGCGTCCGTCGCCGCCATGCAGGGGCGCATCGCGATGTACCACTTCCTCGGCGACGCGGTGGCCCCGCTGAACCTGAAGACGGTGTCCTCGAACGTCTTCACCGACCCGGAGATCGCTACGGTCGGCTACACCCAGGCCGACGTGGACGCCGGCAAGATCGACGCCCGGGTCGTGAAGCTTCCGCTGTTGCGCAACCCGCGCGCCAAGATGCAGGGCATCCGGGACGGCTTCGTGAAGATGTTCTGCCGCCCGGGCACCGGCATCGTGGTCGGCGGCGTGGTCGTCTCCCCGCGCGCGAGCGAGCTCATCCACCCGATCTCGATCGCCGTCGACAACAATCTGACGGTCGAGCAGATCGCAAACGCGTTCACCGTGTACCCCTCACTGTCGGGGTCGATCGCTGAGGTGGCGCGCCAGTTGCACACGCGGAAGACCGCCGGAGAGGCCTGAGCGACCTCAACCGCCCCACGCCCCAAGGGTGTTGGGGCGGTACACGGTCGCGTGGTCGTACGTTCACCCACCCCTCGGGCTGCGTATACCACTAGTCGCCCCGCCATATGGACAACTTCGGTATTCCGACGCAAAGAGCTGAAACCAGACGGTCGTTGGGGTTACTGTCAGTTTCGTGTTCGCTGCAGAACGTCGCCAATTGATCCTCGAAATGGTGCGGGCCAACGGAGCGGTGTCGCTCCGGGAGCTCGCCCGTGTCGTCCAGACCTCCGAAGTGACCGTACGGCGGGACGTGCGGGCGCTGGAGGCCGAAGGACTCCTCGACCGCCGGCACGGCGGTGCGGTCTTGCCGGGCGGTTTCACGCGGGAGTCCGGCTTTCCGCAAAAGTCCCATCTCGCGACGGCGGAGAAGACCGCCATCGCCGATGTCGCGGCCGGCCTCGTCGAAGAGGGCGAGGCCGTCGTCGTCGGCGCGGGCACCACGACGCAGGAGCTGGCCCGCCGGCTCGCCCGCGTGCCCGGCCTGACCGTCGTCACCAACTCCCTCCTGGTCGCCCAGGCGCTGGCCCACGCCAACCGGGTCGAGGTCGTCATGACCGGCGGCACCCTGCGCGGGTCCAACTACGCCCTCGTCGGCAGCGGGGCCGAGCAGTCCCTCCAGGGACTGCGGGTCTCCCGTGCCTTCCTGTCGGGCAGCGGTCTGACGGCGGAGCGCGGCCTGTCCACGTCCAACATGCTCAGCGCGAGCGTGGACCGGGCGCTGGTGCAGGCGGCCGCGGAGGTGGTGGTCCTGGCGGACCACACCAAGCTCGGCACGGACACCATGTTCCAGACGGTGCCGACGGACGTGATGACCCGCCTGGTCACGGACGAACCCCCGCCGCACGACGACCGCGCCGCCACCGAGCTCCAGGCCCTGGCCGACCAGGGCGTCCAGATCACGGTGGCGGGCGGCCAGGCCGCGGCCCCCGGCGGCGTGGACGGCCTGGGCGCCCGCCGCCCCCGCCGCGACTCCCCCCTCCCGGTTCAGCGCCGCGGCGGCCCGACGGCCCAGCTGCGCAGCGCGTCGGCTCTGACGGACCCGGGTGAACGGGAGCGCGAACGGGCCCGCGTGGCGGACATGCGGCGCCGGTAGCGGTGCTGGAGGTCGGGATGTCCCGGGCCGCGTGAAGCGGAGATGCGCGGTGGCGGGCCGGGCGCCGAACACCGGCGGCAACCGGGCGGCCGGCTCACCGGGTTCCACAGGAGCCGGATGCTTCGGCGGAACAGCACCCCCGACCGGCACAACGCCGCGCGGCCGTCACGTCACGGGAGACTCCCTCCGAGCCCCCACCGGTGCGGCCGACCTGGCGGCCTGCTCGATCTTCGCGCGGTAGGCCGCACGGGCTTCCTGGTCGATCTGCTGCTCGTGTTCGGAACGCAGCCCGGTCCGGCCGTCGAGGCTCTCGCGCAGGATGTCGGCGTGTCCGGCATGCCGGACGGACTCGCCGAGGACATGGACCATGACGGCGAACAGGTTCGTGTCGGCATGAGGCTCCGGCCACCACGGCACCCGGCCGGGGGCGTCCAGGGAAAGCTCGCCGATCGTCGCGTCCGCGTGTTCCCAGGTACGCCGGTAGAACGCGATGATCTGATCGCGGGTCTCGTCCTCGGTCGCCCACAGATCACTGTCGTCGGCGTCCTGCCACCTGGGCAGCGGTTCCGGGGAGGTGCGGTCGAAGACCTCGCCGAAGTACCTGGCCTCGACCGTCGCCAGGTGTTTGACCAGGCCGAGGAGGTTGGTCCCGGTCGCTGTCAGAGGGCGACGGGCATCGTATTCGGACAGGCCGTCGAGCTTCCAGAGGAGTGCCGCGCGGTCCCGCCGCAGTCTCCCGTGCAGGTGGTCCTTCGCGAATTCGTCCATCATGCGGCATGAGCCTGCCATCGACCGCTTACGGCCTCAAGATCCGTTACCCGGCCCGCGGCGGCCGGGCCCGGCCCGACGGCGGCTTCAACGACCACCTGAGGAGCTGGGAGGCGACCCCGGGCACCTGGTGACGGGTGGGCCGCCCCGCACATGACACCGGCCCCCGGGACCCGAAC